>NZ_JBFTHJ010000017.1:0-86077 GCF_056394175.1 Pseudarthrobacter sp. 10T415
GCACAAAATTTGAAACCAGCTAAAAACACCATGCACACCACGGGGTGGCGGCACAGCACAATCAACCAATTCAATAAAAAATTGGTATCAACAAACTTGGCACACTATTGAGTTCTCAAACAACAGACACACCCGGCACCACCCAAACCMTCAAGGTTCAGGATCGCTCCGGAGCAACTTTCCAAAGTTACCCGGCTGCTTCCTACTTGTCAAACCGGCGTTTCCCGACCTTCATCGCCATGAGGCTTGGTGGTCGGTTTTCCGTCTGACTCCGTGGAGCAGCGCGGAAATAAACTCTACCACCCCTTTGCCGGTAAGGCCAACCCGGCCACCGTTGGGTCTCCCTTCATGCAGCCTGCATACGACAGGAGGCCCGGAACCTCGGGGATTCTGGGCCTCCTGTCGTGCGCCTAAACAGCAGCGGGCTGTTGGGCCGAAACGCCTACGGAGCGGCTGGCGCGCCCGGAGTGAAGAAGGATGCACCGAGCGGAGGAAGAGTGACGGTCAGCGTTGCCGGCTGCCCGTCCTGTCCTTCATCCGTGGCCTTCAGCTCTCCGGTGTTCAGGACGCCGGAGCCTCCGTACGTGGTGTGGTCCGTGTTGAGCACTTCGCTCCAGGCGCCTGCTTGGGGAACACCCAGGGTGTAGCCGGCGTGCGGCGCTCCGGAGAAGTTGATGGCGCAAACCACCGGGTTGCCGTCCGCATCACGGCGGATGAAGGAGAGAACGTTCCGGTCAGCGTCGCCACCGTTGATCCACTGGAACCCGGCGGGTTCGTTGTCGCGGGCGTACAGGGATGGCGTGGACGTGTAGAGCTCGTTCAGGTCCTTGGTCAGCAACTGGATCCCCTTATGGGCGGGGATCTCAGCGAGCCACCAGTCCAGTCCGTGCTGCTCCGACCACTCCGCTTCCTGGCCAAACTCGGTGCCCATAAAGATGAGCTGCTTACCGGGGTGTGCCCACTGGTAGGCGAGGAAAGCGCGCAGGTTCGCCAGCTGCTGCCAACGGTCCCCCGGCATCTTGCGAAGCATCGAGCCCTTGCCGTGCACAACTTCATCGTGGCTGATGGGCAGCAGGAAGTTTTCCGTGAAGGCATAAACCAGCGAGAACGTCAGGCCGCCGTGGTGCCATTTGCGGTTGACCGGGTCCTCGGAGGCGTACTTGAGGGAATCGTGCATCCAGCCCATGTTCCATTTCAGGCCGAATCCCAGTCCGCCGTGGCTGGTGGGTGCGGTCACGCCGGGGAACGCCGTGGACTCCTCGGCGATCATGACAGCACCAGGGTGGGTCTTGTAGACCGTGGCATTGACTTCCTGGAGGAAGGAGATCGCTTCAAGGTTTTCCCGCCCGCCGAACCGGTTGGGCCGCCACTGCCCCTCCTCACGGGAGTAGTCCAGGTAGAGCATGGACGCCACGGCATCCACGCGCAGGCCGTCGATGTGGAACTCGTCCAGCCAGTACAGTGCGTTCGCCACCAGGAAGTTGCGCACCTCGGTCCGGCCGAAGTCGAAGATCAGCGTTCCCCAGTCGGGGTGTTCGCCCAGGGTGGGGTCGGCGTGCTCGTACAGGGGCTGGCCGTCGAACTGCGCCAGCGCCCATGCATCCTTGGGGAAGTGGGCAGGGACCCAGTCCAGCAGGACACCGATGCCGGCCTGGTGCAGGGTGTCCACCAGGTAGCGGAATTCGTCGGGGTGGCCGAACCGGGAGGTCGGGGCAAAGTAGGAGGTGACCTGGTAGCCCCAGGAACCGCCGAAGGGGTGCTCGGCAACCGGCATGAATTCCACGTGCGTGAAGCCTAGCCACTTGACGTAGTCCACGAGCTCCTTGGCCAGCTCACGGTATCCAAGCCCCAGGCGCCAGGATCCGAGGTGGACCTCGTAGACGCTCATGGCCGAGTTATGCGGGTCGCGCTCGGCCCGGGCCTGCATCCATTCGTCGTCCTTGAAGGCGTAGGACGGTTCCACCACGCGGGATGCCGTGAGCGGCGGGACCTCGGTTCCGAAAGCCATCGGGTCCGCTTTTTCAACCCAGTAGCCAGCCTTGGTGCGGATCTCGAACTTGTAGCACGCCCCTGCTACAACCCCGGGGATGAAGAGTTCCCAGACACCGGAGGAGCCCAGTGAGCGGAGCGAGTGTTCGCGTCCGTCCCAGCCATTGAAGTCGCCCTTTACGCGGACGGCCTGGGCATTGGGGGCCCACACGGCGAAGGAAACACCGTCCACATCCCCCAGCGAGGACTTGTAATGCTGGACGTGTGCGCCCAGGACCTGCCAGAGCTTTTCGTGGCGGCCTTCCCCGATGAGGTGGAGGTCCACCTCCCCCACTGTGGGCAGGTACCGGTATGGCTCGTCCACCGTGACGGGGTCGGCCCCGGGGTACGTGACGGACAGGCGGTAGTCCGGGACGTGCCCGTGCTCGCTCGGTTCAAGTACAGCCACCCAGGCCCCATGGGCCTCGTGCTGCATCGGCACTTCCCCTGCAGCGGTGATGACGCTGACGGCTTCCGCCAGGTGCTTGACCGTGCGGACGGTGACGTGACCGTAGTCATCCAGGTGCGCCCCCAGTACGGAGTGCGGCGCGTGGTGTTCACCGTTGGCAATCTTGCCCAGGGTGCCGTCGTCCACCGGGAGCGGAGCCCCCGGCCGTCCTGTTCGTGCTGTGCCTGTCATTTCGTTACCTTCCGATGCTGCGCCGGCGGTGTCGCCGGCGCCGTTACCGCCCAGGAGCCGTCTGGAGGCGCTTACTGGAATCGCCAGCCAGTCGGGCCTGTTACGCATTTCATAAACAACTTCGTACAGCGCCTTGTCCAGCCACAATGCCACAAACAGCGGTGACGTCCGGTCCACGGTGCCGGGAGTGACACTCGCGTAGCCTCCGAGGAACGCGTCGGCGCAGTCGTCAACCCAGGACGCTGGTACGTGGGCGCCTTCCTGCTCGCGCTGGGCGGCTCCGGCCGCGTAGTCGAAGGAGCGCAGCATGCCGGCGACGTCCCGCAAGGGCACGTCGGGGCCGTTCCGCTCGTCGATGGGTCGCAGTGGCTCGCCCTCGAAATCGAGGATGGCCCAGCGGGGCTCCGCTTCAGTGGCGGTGAGCGTTTCAGTTCGGCCTGCTGCGGGCACCTGCAGGATCTGGCCCAGGTGCAGGTCACCGTGGATCCGCTGCAGCGGACCTGCGCTGGTGCCGTCGAGCCCGTCAAGAAGGGCACCCAGTGCTTCGTCATAGGGGCCGACGGCGGGACCGGCCTCGGCCCAGGCCGTGCGGATACGCCGGGCTACTCCTGCCGCGATGTCCTGGCCGGACCCGGCCGCTTCTGAGCGGCCGAGCGTTTCGGCGAGCCGGCGGTGGACGGTGGCGGTGGCGGCGCCGAGGGCGCGTGCCTCGGCGGTGAAGTCCCTGCCTGCGCGTGCTGCATCCACGGCGAGCCGCCAGGCATCCAGTCCGCCGGCGAGGAATTCGTGCGCCACTGCCAGCTCGCCCTGCACCGGGCGGGTGCCCCTCGCGGTCCCGCCTGCCTTGGTGCCGTTCTCCAGCCATTCTCCCCGGACCCAGCCCAGTGTGGCGGGGACCTCCGAGGTGCCGGCGGCGGTGAGGGCAGCGCCCACTTCAACTTCGGGGTTGGTTCCGGCGGACAGTGTCCGGAAGAACTTCACGATGGCCGCGGACTCGCCGTCGTCAACAATCACCGAGGTGTTGGACTGCTCGCCGGACAGCACCTTGACCACTCCGTGGGCGGTGGGGAGCCTGTAGTTTCCGGATGCCTTGAAGCCCGTGGCCACCCCGGTGCGTGCCGCGGCTTCGTGCCGGATGAGTTCCAGCCAGCCGCCGATAAAGTCGGGGTCGTGGAGGGCGTCGTAAACCCAGGTCCTCGACGGGTCTGTTCCGGCGGCCTGTCCCACCAGCGCACGTTCCATGCCGGCCGCAGGTGCCGCCCGGAAGCTCAACGGAACCTGCACCACCAAGGTGCGGCCGCCGCCGTCGGACGGGCCGGTGGTGATCTTGAGCAGGAACACCGCGAGCCCAGCATGCCCCGAAGGGTCCTCGATGCCCAGGCTGCCTGCCTGCGACATCTCGAAGTCGGGGCTGTTGACCGGGAACCATCGCTGCTTCGGAAGCCATTCCTTGAGGAGCGTGGTCAGGGCGGGAGTAAGTATTGGCTGGTTCATATCAATTCTCTATCGACAGGATGGGCAGTGCCTGTGTATAGGGCGACGACGGACTGGACGTCGCCGACCGGAGCCGGAGCCAGAAGAAATCGTGGCTGCCGAGGGTCAGCGTCAGTGTCCCGTCGTCGTTGATCCCCGGAAAGACCTGGCCGCCGAAGACATCACGCAGTCCCCGGCCGGCGTATTCGGGCACCCGCAGCGTGGCGGCCACGGGATGCTGCGAGAGGTTGAAGGCGCAGAGGACCGTTTCGCCGTTCAATCCTGCGGAGTTACCCTCCGGCAATTCCCGGAGGTAGGCCAGGACGGCGTCGTGGTCGGCTTCGACATGTTTGAAGGCGCCGAGGCCGAAAGCCGGGTGGTTCCGGCGGACGCTGAGGATCTGGCGGGTCCAGCGAAGCAGCGATCCGGAGTGCGCGGCCTCGGCCTCCACGTTGGCCATGCTGTAGTTGTAGACCAGCGACTGGATGGGCGGCAGGTAGAGCTTTCCCGGGTCCGCGTGCGAGAAGCCCGCGTTGCGGTCGGGGTTCCACTGCATCGGTGTGCGGACGGCGTCACGGTCCTCAAGCCAGATGTTGTCGCCCATGCCGATCTCGTCCCCGTAGTACAGGAACGGGCTGCCCGGCAGAGACAGCAGCAGGGCGTTGATCAGCTCAATCTCAGCCCGCGAGTTGTCCAGCAACGGGGCCAGCCGACGGCGGATACCGATGTTGGCGCGCATGCGCGGGTCCGGCGCGTACCAGCCGAGCATCGCAGCGCGCTCGTCAGCGGTGACCATTTCGAGCGTCAGTTCATCGTGGTTGCGCAGGAAGGTGCCCCACTGGGCTCCTTCCGGGATGTCCGGAGTGTCGCGCATGGTCTCGATAATGGGCGCGGCCTTCTGGTCCCGGAGCGCATAGTAGAGCCGCGGCATGATGGGGAAGTGGAACGCCATGTGGCACTCCGGCTCCTCCTCCGTCCCGAAATACTCCACTACCTCGTTGGGCGGCTGGTTGGCCTCGGCGATGATGACGCGGCCGGGGTAGCTTTCGTCCACCATGGCGCGCAGTTTACGCAGGAAATCATGGGTAGCCGGAAGGTTCTCGCAGTTGGTCCCTTCCTCTTCGAACAGGTAAGGGATGGCGTCCGCGCGGAACCCGTCGATGCCCTGGTCCAACCAGAACCGCACTACGTCGAAGAGCGCCTCAATGACCTTGGGATTTTCGAAGTTCAGGTCAGGCTGGTGGCTGAAGAACCGGTGCCAAAAGAACTGCCGGCGGATGGGATCGAACGTCCAGTTCGATTCCTCGGTGTCGACGAAGATGATGCGGGCGTCCTGGTACTTTTCGTCGGTGTCGCTCCACACGTAGAAATCGCCGTACGGGCCGTCGGGGTCCTTGCGGGATTCCTGGAACCAGGGGTGCTGGTCCGAGGTGTGGTTCAGCGGCAGGTCGATGATCACCCGCACTCCCCTGGCATGCGCCTCGGCCACCAGCCGCTTGAAGTCGCTGATGGTCCCGAACTCGTCCAGTACGGAGTTGTAGTCCGAGATGTCGTAGCCGCCGTCCCGCAGGGGTGACTGGAAGAACGGCGGCAGCCACAGGCAATCCACGCCCAGCCATTGAAGGTAGTCGAGCCTGTCGATGAGGCCGGAGAAATCCCCGGAGCCGTCACCGTTGGCATCCGCAAAAGCCCGTACCAGCACCTCATAGAAAACGGCTTTCCGGTACCACAGCGGATCATGCTGGAGGCCCGGAGCATTCAGCTCAAACGTGCTTTTGGGCGTGAAGTGCTGGCCGGAACTTTGCGGATTGAAACTCACCGAGGCATTCTCCTGACGCTCAGGATGTGTGCCGGCTCCACGTGCGGGTCAAGGCGGACGTAGTTGAACTCGCCCCATTCCCAGCTTTCGCCGGAGATGAGGTCGTCAACGAAGAAGCCGCCGCCCGGGGTGATGTCCTGCGGGTCCAGTTCCAGGGCCGCCAGGTCCAGGGCTACGCTGCATTCCTTGGTGACATGCGGGTCCACGTTGACCACCACAATGAGGGTGTCCTTGGAACCGTCTGCCAGCGTCTTGTGCTTGGAGTAGACCACTGTGGAGTCGTCGGTGCTCTGGTGGACCGTGAGGTTCTGCAGGTCCTGGAGTGCCGGATGGTCACGGCGAAGGTGGTTCAGCCGCGTGATGAACGGTGCCAGGGTCCGGCCGGACTCGGCGGCAGCATCCCAGTCGCGGGCCTTGTATTCGAACTTCTCGTTATCGATGTACTCCTCCGCCCCGGGGCGGGCCACGTGTTCGTACAGTTCGTAGCCGGCGTACACGCCCCACAGCGGGCTGGCCGTCGACGCGAGGACAGCCTTGATCTTGAAGGCCGCCGGTCCGCCGTACTGGAGGTATTCGGTGAGGATGTCCGGGGTGTTGACGAAGAAGTTGGGCCGGAAGTACGCCGGGGACTCGTGGCTGACCTCGTGGAAGTACTCTTCGATTTCCTTCTTGGTGTTGCGCCACGTGAAGTACGTGTAGGACTGCTGGAAGCCTGCCCTGCCCAGCGCGTGCATCATCGCGGGGCGGGTGAAGGCCTCAGCCAGGAACACCACGCCGGGAACCGTTTTGTTAACTTCGGCAATGAGCCATTCCCAGAACCACACGGGTTTGGTGTGGGGGTTATCGACGCGGAAAATCTTTACTCCGTGGCTGATCCACAACAACACAATCCGCAGAATTTCGTTGGAAAGCCCCTCGGGGTCATTATCGAAATTGAGCGGGTAAATGTCCTGGTACTTCTTGGGCGGATTTTCGGCATAGGCAATGCTGCCGTCAACACGGGTGGTGAACCATTCGGGGTGCGCTGCTACCCAGGGGTGGTCCGGCGCCGCCTGCAGCGCCAGGTCCAGCGCCACTTCCAGGCCCAGCTCGTTGGCCCGGGCCACGAAGGCGTCAAAGTCCTCGAAGGAGCCGAGGTCCGGATGGATGGCGTCGTGTCCGCCCTCGGCGGCGCCAATGGCCCACGGGGAGCCGGGATCGTGCGGGCCCGCGACAAGGGTGTTGTTGGGGCCCTTCCGGTGCTGCACGCCGATCGGGTGGATGGGCGGCATGTAGATGACGTCAAAGCCCATGCCGGCGACGGCGTCGAGCCGGCGGGCTGCCGTGCGGAAGTTGCCGGATGTCCAGGCACCGGTGTTGTGGTCCTTGACGGCGCCCTCGGACCGCGGGAAGAACTCGTACCAGGAGCCGCGGCCGGCGCGGTCGCGCTCCACCAGGAGGGGGTGCTTTTCGGAAACGGTGACCAGTTCCCGGATGGGCTGGTGTGCCACAACCCCGGCAACATCGTGGCCGAACCCGGCGGCGAGGCGTTCCTCGGTACTGAGGGACTGGTCAGCCAGCTTGGCGGCGGCGTCGCGCAGGACGCCCCTGTCCCATTCGCTCCGGAAGTCCTCTGCAGACGCTTCCCGCAGCAGTGCGGCACCTTCGGCGAGCATGAGCTCGACGTCGATGCCCGCCGCAATCTTCACCTCAGCGTTGTGGTGCCAGGTGCCGTAGCGGTCATGCCACGCCTCAATGACGAATGACCAGTTGCCCGGTTCCGACGGCGTGAGGATGCCTTCCCAGCGGTCGGTTCCCATGCCCCGTTCCCCGCGTGGAGCCGCAAGCCGAACGCGCTGGCGCTCGGCACCGGACGGATCCAGCAGCACGGCGCTGACGCCAAGCTGGTCATGGCCCTCACGGAACGAGGTGGCACCCACGACGATTCCTTCGCCGGGCAGCGCCTTGGCGGGAAACTTCCCGCCTTCGACGACTGGCTGAACGGCAGTGATCGGAAAACGTCCGAACCGGAGTCCGTCGGTGATCTGTCCCTTGGGCATTTTCTTTGATGCGGCACTGGTTACTGAGTTAGTCGTCACAGGCTCGACGTTAGCGAGAAATGGCGAAGATTGCTAAGCCTGCGCACTGTATTTTGTTGTGCCGCGCTTCATTTGCTTCGCGTCCCCTGTCATTTACGCAAAAGAAACCTAAAGCTGGTTACAGCCGCGGGGGTTGTCCGTTAGTGTGACGCAGGTGAAGGCAATCCGCAGGTTTACGGTCCGTACAGTCCTCCCAGAACCCATCCGGCCCCTGGCCCGGCTGGCCAGCAATTTGCGCTGGTCCTGGCACCGCCCCACCCGCGAACTCTTCGCGGGTCTCAACCCCGCGCTGTGGCAGGAAAGCGGCCAGGACCCGGTGGGCTTCCTGGGCATGGTCAGCCGCGAGGAGTTCCAGCAACTGGCTGCCAACCAGGCAGTGGTGGAGAAGGTGCGGGCGGCCGAGGCGGACCTTAACCGCTACCTTGAGGAGCCCCGCTGGTACCAGGGACTCGGACCGGACGCTCCTGCCTCCATCGCGTATTTTTCGCCCGAGTTCGGCATCACCGAAGTCCTGCCCCAGTACTCCGGCGGCCTCGGCATCCTGGCCGGCGACCACCTGAAGGCGGCCTCGGACCTAGGCGTTCCGCTGATCGGCGTGGGCCTGCTGTACCAGGCCGGCTACTTCAAGCAGTCCCTCTCCCGGGATGCGTGGCAGCAGGAAACCTACCCCGTGCTGGATCCTGACGGCCTGCCCCTCACACTGCTCCGCGAGCCCTCCCCGGACGGCAACGGCAAGGCCGTCCAGGTCTCGTTGCCGCTCCCCAACGGCCGGCGCCTGCTGGCACACATCTGGCGCGCCGACGTCGGACGCGTCCCCCTCCTGCTCCTCGACTCCAACGTCCCGGGTAACGACGACGCCGCCCGCAGCATCACCGACCGGCTCTACGGCGGCGGCGGCGATCACCGGCTCCAGCAGGAACTGCTGCTGGGCATGGGCGGCGTGAAGGCGCTGCGGGCGTTCCAGAAGCTGACCGGCACGGCGGCTCCGGAAGTGTTCCACACCAATGAAGGCCACGCGGGCTTCCTGGGCATCGAACGTATCCAGGAACTCATGTCCGGTGAGCAGGCATTGACGTTCGATGAAGCCCTCACGGCCGGGCGTGCTTCCACCGTCTTCACCACGCACACCCCGGTCCCGGCAGGCATCGACAGGTTCGAGATTGCCCAGATCAGCCATTTCTTCCAGGCCGGGCTGGCGCCTGACGTGCCGGTGGACCGCATCCTCGAGCTGGGCCGCGAGAACTACGAGGACGGCAACCCGTCCGTCTTCAACATGGCTGTGATGGGCCTGCGCCTGGCCCAGCGCGCCAACGGTGTGGCCAAGCTCCACGGCGAAGTGTCCCGTGGAATGTTCTCGGCACTGTGGCCGGGATTCGACCACTCCGAGGTGCCCATCACCTCGGTGACCAACGGCGTACACGTGCCCACCTGGGTGGACAGCCGGATCTCCCAGCTGGCCAGGGACCAGTTCGGCAGCGAAGCGGAGGCAAACGGCCGCTGGGACCTGGCGTACAACGTCAGCGACGCGGACGTCTGGGCGCTCCGGCGTGAGCTGCGTTCGGCCCTGGTGGACGACGTCCGCCGTCGCCTGCGCGCCGCATGGAAGAAGCGTGGCGCCGCCGATGCCGAACTGGGCTGGACCGAACACGTCCTGGACCCGGACGTACTCACCATCGGCTTTGCCCGCCGCGTTCCCACGTACAAGCGCCTGACGCTGATGCTGCGCGAACCGGAGCGGCTGAAGGCGCTGCTGCTGCACAAGGACCACCCCATCCAGCTGGTCATTGCCGGCAAATCCCACCCGGCCGATGACGCCGGCAAGAAGATGATCCAGGACCTGGTCCGGTTCACGGACGATCCCGAGGTCCGCCACCGGATCGCGTTCCTGCCGAACTACGACATCGCCATGGCGCGGACCCTGTTCCCCGGTTGCGACGTCTGGCTGAACAACCCTCTCCGGCCCCTCGAGGCCTGCGGCACGTCAGGCATGAAGGCCGCACTGAACGGCTCGCTGAACCTGTCCGTCCTGGACGGCTGGTGGGACGAGATGTACGACGGCGAGAACGGCTGGGCCATTCCGACGGCCAACAACGGCGCGTCCCCCGAAGAGCGCGACGACATCGAGGCAGCAGCCTTGTACGAGCTGCTCGAAAGCCAGGTGGCGCCGAGGTTCTACGGCAGCACGGTATCGGCGGCCGCCGGGGCTGCGGGACCGTCGACGTCGGCAGCCGAGCGGGTGCCGACGCACTGGGTGTCCATGATCAAGCACACCCTGTCCCACCTGGGCCCGGCGGTTTCGGCTGAGCGCATGCTCCGCGACTACGTCAACATCCTCTACCGCCCCGCGGCTGAGGCCGGCCGCAGTGCCAGTGCCACGGGCTATGCCCAGGCCCGGTCGCTGGCATCGTGGACGGCGAAGGTGCGCTCGGCCTGGCCGCAGGTGCATGTGGAGCATGTGGACTCGGTGGGCGTCTCCGAGGATCCGCAGATCGGCGACACCCTCCAGGTCAACGCGTACGTGGCCCTCAGCGGCCTGACCCCGGAGGACGTCTGTGTGGAGGTGGCTTACGGCAGGGCCGAGGAAAGCGACACCCTGACGGACATCACCATCATGGAACTGCACGTGAAGGAGGACCTGGGCAACGGGCGCCACCTCTTCAGCAGTTCCCTGGTCATCGACAGGTCGGGGCCGTTCGGCTACACCGTCCGCGTCCTGCCCCGGCATGAGGGACTCGCCTCGAAAGCCGAACTGGGGCTGATCGTGAACGCGTAGCATTCAGGCCATCCAGGCCGGCTGAGCATCACAACTGGAGGGAAGCCCATGGGCTTCCCTCCTGTTGTGATGTTCAGAGGAGAACGGCGGTGACCGCCAGGTCCTTGCCAGCGTAACGTTCGGCGTCCTGGAGGATTTCGCAGAGGATGCCGAACGACCTGTCGGTGCGGAACGGTGCCGCCACCTGCCAGAGGACAGTGACGGGCGGGTTGCCGTTGTCCGCAATGCTGTCCGCGAAGTCATGCAGCGAATCGTTCAGCGCGTCGAGGTTGACCCCGTAGTGTTCCGGGAAACTCAGGACCTCGCCGAAGGTTTCCAGGACCGCGCGTTTGCTGTCCGCCGGGGGGATGACCAGGCTGCGGCGGCCGGCGTCCGCAACCTGCTCCTGCAGTTCCTCGAGGGTCCAGGTGTCGCCGGAGTAGATCTTCATGGTGCTGCTAGCTGCCTTCCGTAATGAACGAGAACGATTCGTAGTGGTCGCCGGTGTAGTACTTTTCGCCGTCCGCACCGGCAACGATCCGGCGGGCGCCGCGGTCCGACTCCCCCGGAGTGGGCACAGTGTATTCGCGGTAGTAACCGCGGTCCCGGCGGGGCAGGATCCCTTCAAAGTTGCCGAAGGCCTGGTCATCCTGGCTGTAGCGGTAAGGGCCGCCTGCGCGGATCAGTGCCAGGACCCGGCGCCCTTCGGCCGGCAGCTGGGATTCCCTGATGGCCGGCAGGGCGGAGGGGTTCTTTTGGGCAGGTGCCGGCGCCGCCGGTGCCGGCCGGGACTGTGCCGGGGACGCGGCCGCTGATGCCGCCGCCGCGCCGGTGGTGGGCGCCGTCGTCGTGCCCTCCGTCAACTGGCCCAGGACGCCCTGGCCGCCGAAGACAAGCACTGCCACCACCACGAGGGCAGCAAGCAGCAGGGGCAGGATCTTGCGGTTGCGCATGGTCGGTTATCCCGGGCTAGGCGTTGCGGTAAATACTGATGGAGTTAGCCTCCACCAGGTCTTTTTCACCTGAAGCCACCAGTCCGCCCTGCCGCAGTTCGTGCAGCGGGGAGGTGGTGAGCCGCAGTTCGAACATGCGGGGGCCAGTGCCTTCCGCGGCCAGCGGCGGGAGGGTGATGGTGACGTCCGAGCCGGTTCCGTTCACCACTACCAGGCCAGCCAGCTCACCGTCGTCTGAGCCTAGGAGCAGCTGCATCACCCGGTGCTGCGGATCGTTCCAGCGTTCCATGGACATCGGTTGGCCGTTGTGGTCGTACCAGTACAGGTAGGACTGCTCGTCCCGGACCGGGAAGTGGTGCGGCTGCGCAGCCAGGAACTCCTTGCGGAGCCGGATGTACCGCTTGGTGCTGCGGAGCATCTCATGCGATTCCGGGGTACGGGTCCAGTCCACCCAGGTCAGGGCGTTGTCCTGGCAGTAGGCGTTGTTGTTCCCCTGCTGGGTGCGTGCCAGTTCGTCGCCGGCG
Organism: Pseudarthrobacter sp. 10T415; assembly: GCF_056394175.1. Taxonomy (NCBI): domain Bacteria; kingdom Bacillati; phylum Actinomycetota; class Actinomycetes; order Micrococcales; family Micrococcaceae; genus Pseudarthrobacter; species Pseudarthrobacter sp. 10T415. The sequence continues at coordinate 12,268 of NZ_JBFTHJ010000017.1, forward strand.
GTAATCATGGGAATGCCGAGGGAGATCATCAGCGACGCCATCATGTTCCGGCGCGACTGGGCGCGCCTGGCCAGGATCTCGCCATCCTCGGTGGGCCCTTCCACGCCGTGGTTGTAGCTTCGGTTGTCGCCGTGCCCGTCGCGGTTCTGTTCGCCGTTGGCTTCGTTGTGTTTCCTGTCGTAGGACACAAGGTCGTTCAGCGTGAAGCCGTCGTGGGCCGTCACGTAGTTCACTGACGCGAGGCGGGACCGGCCCGAGCCTTCGAACAGCGCAGCGGAACCGGACAGGGCGTCGGCCAGTTTTGCCACCGAGCCGCCCTGCCCACCGGCCTCCAGTGCTGCCCGGTCGGCGAGCCAGAAGGACCGGACGGAATCCCGGAAGTGGTCGTTCCAATCAACCCAGCCCATGGGGAAGCGGCCCGTCTGCCACCCGCCGTAGCCAACGTCCCACGGTTCGGCGATGAGCTTGGTGTCGGACAGGACAGGGTCAGCGGCGACGGCCACCAGGAAGGGGTGCCGGGGGTCGAACTCGTTGTCGCCGTTCCGGCACAGGGTCACTGCCAGGTCGAAGCGGAAACCATCAACGTGGAATTCGTCCACCCAGTACCGCAGTGAGTCGAGGACCAGCTGGATGACCCGGGGTTCGGCGAAGTTGAGGCTGTTTCCGCACCCGGTGGTGTCCAGGTACTTCCCGTGGCCGTCCGTCCGGTAGTAGCGGTTCTCCCCCAGCCCTCGGAAGCTGATGGTCTGCCCGTCCGCGCCGCCCTCCGCGGTGTGGTTGTAGACCACATCCAGGATGACTTCCAGTCCTGCCTCATGGAAGGCCTTGACCATGGCCTTGAACTCGTTCTGGACCGCCTGCGGTCCAGCATCCTGCGCCGCGCCCGTGGCATAGCCGGGATGCAGTGCGAAGAAGGCCGCCGTGTTGTAGCCCCAGTAATTCGTCAGGCCCAGGTCCTGCAGGTGCGGTTCGTCCAGGTGGAAATGGACCGGCAGCAGCTGCACTGACGTGATGCCAAGTCCTTTGAGGTGCTCAAGGACTGCCGGGTGCGCCATGCCCGCGTAGGTCCCGCGGAGTTCTTCGGGGACATCGGGGTGGAGCATGGTCTGCCCGCGGACGTGTGCTTCGTAGATGATGGTGTTCCGCCACGGCAGCCTCAGGCGGCTGTCCGTTCCCCAGTCAAAGTCGCCGGCCGTGCGGGCGCTGGTGAGGAGGCTGTCCCGCAGATCCACGGCCCGGCCATACGGATCGAGCAGCGGGCGGCTGCCGTCCTCGTCCAGCCCGTTGGCCGGTACCGCCACAGGCAGCGACTGTTCGCCGGAGGCAGGGCGGAAGCCATAGCGGGAGCCCGGAGGCAGGTCCGCGACGATGCCGTGGTGGACTCCGTGGGTAACGTTCGGCAGCGGCTGGACGCGCCATTCACCGCCCGGGGGCTGGTACACGATTTCCAGGCTGGGCACACCGGGGGCATAGCAGGCAACGTTGGCCCGGCCCCTGTCACCCTGGCCGGAGCCGTCTGAATCCGCGCGCGGGACGCTGACACCGAGGGGAACAGCCGTAGAGGCGTCCATGGTGGAGGCGGTGTCGAAGAGCGGCATGACCATTAGCTAAATAGTAGCCGCCGGCGGCTACTGGCCTGCGCCAGCGTCACACATGACGCCCGGGCCGGGGCCACGACGTCGTCCCGCCGGACGGGACGACACCGTCCGGCGAAACCCCGGACTGATTACTTGGCTGCGCGCTGGCGGGAAACCTCGTACAGCGTGATGCCCACGGCCATGGACGCGTTGAGCGATTCCATGGCGGAGTCGATGGGAATGGAGACGATCTGGTCGCAGTTTTCGCGGACCAGCCGGCTCAGGCCCTTGCCTTCGGAACCCACCACGATGCACACCGGTTCGGTGGCGAGGCTCAGGTCCGGCAGCGACACGTCGCCGTCGCCGTCCAGGCCCAGGACGAAGATGCCCATGTTCTTGAACTGCTTGAGGGCGCTGTTGAGGTTTGATGCCCGGGCCACCGGCACACGGACCGCCGCGCCGGCGCTCGTCTTCCACGCCGAGGCGGTAACGCCGACGGAGCGGCGCTCCGGAACAATCACGCCGTGGCCGCTAAACGCGGAGACGGAGCGGATAATGGCGCCGAGGTTGCGGGGATCGGTGATGCCGTCCAAAGCAACGAACAGGGGGGCGTTGCTGACGTGCCCCTTCTTCCACTTCTCCACGGTTTCTTCGGCGAGCTCATAGGCGTCGGCGTAATCGTAGGGCGGGATCTGCAGGACGAGGCCCTGGTGGACGGCGTCGTCGGTCATCCGGTCCAACTCGGGCTTGCCGGTTTCCAGCAGCGGGATGCCGCGCTCGGCCGCCAGCTTGAGGGACTCCTTGACCCGGTCATCCATTTCAATCCGGATGGCAACGTGCAGCGCCTTCGCGGGGATGCCGGCGCGGAGTGCTTCCACTACCGAGTTGCGCCCGGTAACGACCTCCTCGGTGGCGCGGCCCTTGGGGCCGGACTTGCCGGCGCCGGCGCTGCGGGCACCGGGGTTGCGCTTGGCGGCCGAGCGCTCAGCGAGCTGCTTGGACTTATGTGCCTTGTGGTAAGGACGGTCCTCCGCCTTGGGCGTGGGGCCCTTGCCTTCCAGGGCCTTGCGGCCATGGCCACCGGTCCCGATGGTTGGGCCCTTCTTCGCTTTAACCGATCGGCGACCATTGTTGGCCATGATGTTCCACCCTTGATTGTGTTGACTGAGTCCGGCTACCAGTCTACTGACCGAAGAAAAATCGGGTTCCCGGGCTTTTGGGTCCCGGCGCTCAATCCCGTTTCAAACTCCACGTGGCACCGTCCGGACCGTCCTCCACCACCACGCCGGCCTCGTTGAGCGTGTCGCGGATGGCATCGGAGGCTGCCCAGTCCTTCCCGGCGCGGGCGGTGGCACGGGCGGCAAGCTGCGCCTCCACCAGGACAGCCAGTGCCTCGGCTTCGCGGGTGCTGGCTTTTTCCGAGCCGGCGACGGCGTTGAGCCCCAGCACGTCGGTCATGATGACGACGGCGTACATCGCCTTCCGTGCGGAGTCGTCATCGCCGTCGGCAAGGGCGGTGTTTCCTGCCCGCACCGTCTCATGCAGTGCGGCCAGGGCGCGGGGGACGTTCAGGTCGTCGTCCATCGCGGCGTAAAAGGCCTCAACGCTTCCCGTTGAGGGGCCGTACTCCCCTGCCACGAAGCCGAAGTCGGTGCCGAAGCGCGCCACGGCCTTCGCCAGGAACCCATCAATGCGTTCGACGGCGGCAGCGGCCTCCTGGAGGGACGTGGGGCGGTAGTCCAGGATCGACCGGTAGTGGGCCTGGCCGAGGTAGTACCGCACCACGCGGGGCGAGGCGAGCTTCAGCATTTCGCCGGGGCTGATGGTGTTGCCGATGGACTTGGACATTTTTTCACCCTCGTAGGTGACCATGCCGTTGTGCATCCAGAAGTTGGCGAACCCGTGCCCGGCGGCCTGCGACTGCGCCATCTCGTTTTCGTGGTGCGGGAACCGCAGGTCCAGGCCGCCGCCGTGGATGTCGAATTCGGTGCCAAGGTACTTGGTCACCATCGCCGAGCATTCCAGGTGCCAGCCGGGGCGGCCCGCACCCCAGGGCGACGCCCAGCTGGCGGTGGCAGGTTCGCCCTCTTTGGAACCCTTCCACAGCGCGAAGTCGCGGGGGTCCCGCTTACCCCGGGGGTCGGCGTCGGCGGCCGCCTGCATGTCATCAATGTTCTGCCGCGTCAGGGCACCGTATTTGCTCCAGGAACGCACGTCGAAGTACACATCCCCGGAATCATCGAGCGCCGGATAGGCGTGGCCGCGGTCGATCAGTTGCTGGATCAGGGCGTGCATTTCCGGGATGTGGCCAGTGGCCCTGGGTTCGTAGGTGGGGCGGGAGACCCCCAGGGCGTCGTAGGCCTTGAGGAATTCCTGCTCGTAGCGGTAGGCCAGCGCCCACCATTCCTCGCCCGGAACCTCGCCCGCTTCGGGCTGGAAACCGGAGGCGAAGGACGCCTCTGACTTGGCGAGGATCTTGTCGTCAATGTCCGTGACGTTGCGGACCACAGTGACCCGCAGCCCGCGGTGGGTGAGCCAGCGGGTCAACTGGTCGAACGCGATGGCGGAACGGATATGGCCGACGTGGGGCATGCCCTGCACGGTCGCCCCGCAGTAGTAGAGGCTGGCCCTTCCGGCTACGAGGGGGACGAAGTTCCGGACTTCGGCGGAGGCAGTGTCATAGAAGCGCAGGGTCACCGCTCCAGATTAGCCGATGCCTATTAGCCGATGGACTCGGAAAGGCGCGGGTACACCAGGGCGGTGGCCACAGCGGAGATCCCTTCGCCGCGGCCCGTGAAACCGAGGCCGTCGCTGGTGGTGGCAGCGACGCTGACCGGGGCGCCGGCAGCGTCAGAGAGGACCTGCTGCGATTCCTCCCGGCGGGGACCGAACTTGGGACGGTTGGCCACGAACTGCACCGCGATGTTGCCGATCTCAAATCCTGCCGCCCGGACGATCCGCGCAGCCTCAGCGAGCAGGGTTACCCCCGATGCCCCGGCGAACTCCGGCCGGTCGGTGCCGAAATGGGTCCCGAGGTCACCGACGCCGGCGGCCGAGAACAGCGCGTCGGCGGCGGCATGGGCTACCGGGTCGCCGTCCGAGTGTCCGGCAAGGCCACGCTCGCCCGGCCAGAGGAGGCCGCCCACCCAGAGTTGGCGTCCGTCCCCTTCCGCAGCGAAAGCGTGGACGTCCAGCCCAATTCCCGTGCGGGGAATGATCATGCCCTCCCCGTTCATCCCTCCACCCACCGGGCTCCGAGGGGACCTTCCAGGAGCCCTTCGGCGAAGATGAGGTCCAAGGGCGTGGTGATCTTCAGTGACTGGGTGGAACCGCGCACCACGTAGACGTCGGTACCAGTCATCTCGACGAGCATCGCATCATCAGTGACCGCGGCGGCTTCCGCCGGTTCCAGCGCCTGCGCTGCTTGGTGGGCGCGCCGCAGGGTCTCCGCGCGGAAGCCCTGCGGCGTTTGTACGGCGCGAAGGTTTTCGCGGGCCGCGGTCCCGGCCACCATTTCGGGCGCGACGGCGTGGTCCCCGGCCGGCGTGGGCGTCACGGTCTTGACGGTGTCCACCACGGGGACGGCAGGGATGACAGCCTCGGCCCCGGCCGCGAGTGCGGCAACGACGCGGTGGAAGACCCCTTCCGGGGCGAGCGCCCTGGCGGCATCGTGCACCAAGACAGCGTCGATGCCGTCCATCAGGGCGCCGATGCCCTGCCGGACCGAGTCCGCGCGGGTGGGGCCGCCGTCGACGACGGTCAGGAGCGGGCCGCCGTCGGCCAGTTCTTCCCGGAAGGCGTCGCAAAGGGAGCGCAGGCCGTCGTCGCCTTCAGGCAGGACCACGCAGACCTGGGTGGACACCCCGGATGCGACGATGCCCCGAAGGGCATGCATCAGGATGGTTTCGCCGCCCAGGGGCACGGCTGCTTTGGGCATGCCGTAGCCGAGCCGCTGGCCCGAACCTGCAGCCACCAGGATCACCGCGGTGACCGGGCGGGTTGGTGTTTCGCTCATGCGGACTAGCCTACGTCCCACGTGCCTGATGCGTCCCGACGCAGTCACCGGGGGCTCGCCGGAGTGTTTTTGGGCAAAAAGAAACCCCGGCCGCACTTCCGTGCTGCCGGGGTTCAATTCTTAGGAAGCCAGGACCTCGTCGAGAACGCTTGCTGCCTTCTCCTCGTCGGTCTTTTCGGCCAGCGCCAGTTCTGAGATCAGAATCTGCCGTGCCTTGGCCAGCATTCGCTTTTCGCCTGCGGAAAGGCCCCGGTCGTGATCCCGGCGCCAAAGATCGCGGACGACCTCTGCCACCTTGATGACGTCACCGGAAGCAAGCTTCTCCAGATTTGCCTTGTACCTGCGCGACCAGTTGGTGGGCTCTTCGGTGAACTCGGCACGGAGCACATCAAACACGTGCTCCAGGCCTTCCTTGCCCACTACATCCCGGACCCCAACAAGGTCAACGTTTTCTGCTGGAACTTCAATGGTCAGATCACCCTGAGCCACCTTGAGCTTGAGATACATTTTCTCTTCGCCCTTGATGGTGCGCATCTTGATTTCTTCAATCTTCGCAGCACCGTGGTGAGGGTAAACTACTGTCTCGCCGACCTCAAATACCATGTGGACATTTCCCCTTTCCCGGAGACAAGTTTATCACGATTCAGGCATATGACCGGCCGCGGAAAGAGCCCCCAACCGCAGAAATACGCGGAAAATCGGCCCAATCGACCCCCTCCACCCCCTTGACGAACGCAGATAATAGTGCATCGCGCAGGCGCTGCCAAGGATGATGTGACGCTCTCGAATCCGCGTTTGAGCCCCTTTGCGGATAGGCTATGGGCTGAATAATGTTTCAAGACTCTCGAGGAGTACGTGACGTGCGTTTCACTGCGATGAACCGGGCCCGGCGGGGCAAGATGGCACTGACGGCCGCCGTTGTAGGCGTGGGCCTGCTGACCGCGGGCTGCGGCTACATCACGCCCCAGCAGACAAACCATCAGTACTCCGCTTCGGACGGCATCCGCGCCGACCTCGGCCCGCTGAAGCTCCGGAACATCCTCATCGTCTCCTCGGGTGAGGACCAGCCGGGCCGCGTCATCGGCGCCGTGTACAACTCCTCGTCCAAGGACGTGAAGCTAACCATGAAGGGCGCCGAGGGATCGCAGACCGAAGTTGCCGTAAAGGCGAACTCGTACACGCTGCTCAACGACACCACTGACGAGGCCATCCTCAGCACCACCGGCGGCAAGGCCGGCTCACTGGTTGATGTCCAGGTCAGCGAAGACGGCACCAACGTGAACAGCACCGTGCGCGTGCCCGTCCTGGACACCACCCTGCCCGAGTACAAGGAATACCTGCCGTCCGGCAGCACGCCGTCGCCGAGCACCTCGGCCACGCCTACTCCCTCCGCTTCGGAGAGCGCCGCAGGCCACTAGCACGCGGCTGGAGGATTCCAGCAAAACAACAAAAAAGGGAGGGACCGTCCGGTCCCTCCCTTTTTACTGCCCACCCTTGTCCCTGGCCTACCAGCGATGCGCGTCGGATGCGGCCAGGAAACTTACGGCTCGAACTTGTAGCCCAGGCCGCGAACGGTCACCAGGAACCGGGGCGCGGAGGGGTCGGGTTCGATCTTCCCGCGCAGCCGCTTGACGTGGACGTCCAGGGTCTTGGTGTCCCCCACGTAATCGGAACCCCAGACCCGGTCAATCAGCTGGCCACGGGTCAGCACCCGGCCGGAGTTGCGCAGCAGCATCTCCAGGAGCTCGAACTCCTTCAGCGGGAGCAGCACCTGCTCGCCGTCCACGCTCACCACATGGCGTTCAATGTCCATCCGGACCGGTCCGGCCTGGACGGTGGAGGAAATCAGTTCCTCGGGCTCGCCCTGGCGACGCAGCACGGCCCGGACCCGGGCCACCAGTTCGCGCGAGGAATACGGCTTGGTGACGTAGTCGTCGGCACCGAGCTCCAGGCCCACAACCTTGTCGATCTCGGAGTCCTTGGCGGTCAGCATGATCACCGGGACGGTTGACCGCTGCCGGAGCTGCCTGCAGACCTCGGTGCCGGACAGGCCGGGAAGCTGGAGGTCCAGCAGCACCAGGTCGGCGCCGTTGCGGTCAAACTCGGTGATGGCATCGAGGCCGTTGTCCACGACCTCCACCTCAAACCCTTCCTTGCCCAGCAAATAGGACAAAGGATCGCTGAACGACTCCTCGTCCTCCACAATCAGAATCCTGCTCAAGCGCTAGCTCCTCGTTCTTTAGCGCCGGCGGCGCGGGGTAGTGGGGTGACGGCGGGCTGTTCGGCCGCCTGTCCTGCCGGCCCCGTTGCCGGGACAGTTGCGGACGGAAGGTCGGTGTCGCCGTCGGGCCCTGCCTCAGGCCCTTCCATCTCGGGAAGCCGGAGCGTGAAGGTGGAACCCTGGCCCGGCTGGGACCACAGCGTCACCTCGCCGCCGTGGTTGGAGGCGACGTGCTTGACGATGCTCAGGCCGAGGCCCGTGCCGCCGGTGTGGCGGGACCGGGCGGCGTCCACGCGGTAGAACCGTTCAAAGACCCGTTCCTGGTCCTCGGCACTGAGGCCCTCGCCCTGGTCCGTCACCGAAATGGAAACCAGGCCTTCCTTGGAGCGGACGCCGATGCCCACGCGGGTGTTTGGCGGTGAGTACCGGATGGCGTTGTCGATCAGGTTGCGCAGCGCGGTGACCAGGAGGTCCTGGTCACCGAAGACCTTCTCCTCGGTGCGGCCACCCACCACGATGGTGATGTTCTTGCTTTCGGCCGGCAGCTGGGACCGGTCAACGGCCTCGGCGATCACGGCGTTGACGTCTACGGGACCGCCCTGCTGGACCACGCTGGCGCCCTGCAGGCGGGAGAGTTCGATGATGTCCTGCACCAGCGCGGCCAGGCGGCCGGACTCCTTATGCATGCGTTTGGCGAAGCGGCGGACTGCCAGTTCGTCATCGGCCGAGGATTCCAGCGCTTCGGCGAGCAGGGAGATGGCGCCTACGGGCGTCTTCAGTTCATGGGAAACGTTGGCCACGAAGTCGTTGCGGATTTCCTCGGTCCTGGTGATCTCCGTGCGGTCATCGGCCAGGAGGAGGATATATTCCTCACCCAGCATGGCTGCCCGCACCTGGACGATGATGGTTCCCTGCCCCAGCGGGCCGCGCGGCAGCTCAAGCTTCTTTTCGAGGATTACGCCGTCCCGCCGTACGCCCGCCGTCATGTCCAGCAGTTCCTTGTGGACCACCGTGTGGCCGCGGACCAGGCCGTAGGCGTAGGCGGCGGGACTTGCCCGGACCACACCGTCCACGGCGTCCACCACCACAAAAGCGCGTCCGACGACGGCCAGCACCTCGGCGGCACCGTCCGGCAGTCCCGGCTCGTCTCCGTCCATGTCCAGCAGCTGGCGCTGCTTTTCGCTGACCCGGTAGGCGAGCACACCGAACGTGCCCAGCGCCAGGCCGACGAGGCCCGCGATCAGGCCGATGAACATTGGATCCACAGGTCCACCTTATGCTCTTGCCAATGGCCTGACGGCGCGTCCGGGCCCCCTGCGCCCACGGTTCAACTAACGTTCACCTGCAAGGGATCAACCGTTCACCGGATGCTGGCAGAGTATCCAGTTGGACTGCCGAATGGCGACACGATTCCTGCTGCCCTTGTGCGGGCGTGCGGGAGTTCCAAGGAAAGGACGCCGACGTGCGTAAGGTTTTTCAGGAAGAACTCACCCAGGTCGGTGACCAGCTGGTGGAGATCTCCCGGCTGGTCAGCGAAGCGATAGACAAGGCCACCACTTCATTCGAGGTGGCGGACGTGGACCTCGCCCAGGACGTCATTGCCGCCGATGCGCGGATCGACTTCCTGCAGAACAGCCTCGACGAGCGGGCCATCGACATCCTCGCCCTCCAGGGCCCGGTGGCCAGCGACCTGCGCATGATCGTGGGATCACTGCGGATGAGCGCCTCCCTCGAGCGGATGGGTGACCTCGCCCGGCACATCGCGCAGCTGGCGCGCCTCCGTTTCCCGTCCACCGTGATTCCGGCTTCGATGACCGGAACGTTCAAGCAGATGGCGGAGCTGGACCAGGTCATCGCCGACAAGCTGGCCGTCCTCCTGGAGACCCGTGACCTGGAGGTGGCCCGGGACATCATGAAGGCCAATACCGCCATCAACGATCTGCACCTCAGCGTGTTCAAGGCCATCGCCGCACCTGAGTGGGCCGAGTCGCCCGCCACCACTGTGGACGTGGCACTAGCCAGCCGCTACTTCGAGCGTTTCGCCGACCACGGTGTCTCCGTTGCCCAGAAGGTCAGCTACCTGGTGACCGGCGCCTGGCAGCCGAACGCCACCGAACACATCTGAGCCCCGGCTCCCCCACGTACATACGACGGCGGGCTGGTCACCTAAGGTGACCAGCCCGTCGTCGTTGGTTCTGCTGCTCTATTTCTTGCCCTGGTTGGCTACGGCCAGGATGGCCTGCTCGGCGGCCTCGGGGTCGAGGTAGGTGCCGCCCGGCTTGACCGGCTGGAAGTCGTCATCCAGCTCGTAAACCAGCGGGATGCCGGTGGGGATGTTGAGGCCGGCGATGGCTTCGTCGCTGATGCCGTCAAGGTGCTTGACGAGCGCGCGCAGGGAGTTGCCGTGGGCCGTGACCAGGACGGTCTTGCCCGCCTTCAGGTCAGCCTTGATGTCGGATTCCCAGTACGGCAGAATCCGGACCAGGACGTCCTTCAGGCACTCGGTGCGCGGCAGGGCGTCGCCAAGGTCCGCGTAGCGCGGATCGTGTGCCTGGCTGAATTCGCTGTTGTCATCCAGGGGCGGCGGCGGGGTGTCGTAGGAGCGGCGCCATTCCATGAACTGCTCTTCACCGTATTCGGCCAGCGTCTGGGCCTTGTCCTTGCCCTGCAGCGCACCGTAGTGCCGTTCGTTCAGGCGCCAGTCGCGCTTGACCGGGATCCAGCCGCGGTCGGCCTTGTCCAGGGCGATGTTGGCGGTGTTGATGGCCCGCTTCAGCAGGGACGTGTACAGAACGTCGGGGAGGATGTTGTTCTCCACCAGCAGCTCGCCGCCGCGTGCTGCTTCCCCGCGGCCCTGGTCGTTCAGGTCAACGTCCACCCAGCCGGTGAACAGGTTCTTGGCGTTCCATTCGCTGTGGCCGTGGCGCAGCAGAATCAGCTTGTAAGTCATGATTTTCATCCTAGCCGAGCAGTGTTGCCGCCCGCCCAGCGTTACAGGCCAGGGACGGACAACGTCACAAGGCAGCCCGCACTCCGGCTGGCGCCCAAGCCGTGGCGGCGGCGATACAGTGGGGCGGTGGTGCAAAAGGCTGAACGGGTGAGTGGCCCCGGGATCACCGGCAGGAAGTTGACCGGCCGGCCGGTCGGGAACGTCACCCGCGGCACCACCAACCCCAACCGGATGCGGCGGGTGGACCGCTGGCTGGCCGGTCCCCAGGCCTGGCGGCTCCGCCGGGCCGCAGACCCCCTGGTTGTGGACCTGGGCTACGGTGCGACGCCGGCCACCGCCGTCGAACTTTTTGAGCGGCTCTCCGCGGTCCGTCCGGACGTCCGGGTCTGCGGGATCGAAATCGAACCGGAACGGGTGCGCGCTGCCCTCCCTCTGCAGCGGCCCGGCCTCAGCTTCCATGTGGGCGGTTTTGAGCTTCCTGTCCCCGGACGCCCCGTCCTGGTCCGGGCCTTCAATGTGCTGCGGCAGTATGAGGAGGCCGATGTTGCCGGGATCTGGCGCCTGGTTCAGGGCAGGCTGGCCCCTGGCGGGCTCTTCATTGACGGCACCTGCGACGAGATCGGACGCCGGGTGACGTGGGTGGCCCTGGACGCGGAACGCCCGCTGTCACTGAGCATGTCGGTCCGGTTCGGCAGTTTTGACCTGCCCTCGGACGTTGCCGAACGCCTCCCCAAAGCCCTGATCCACCGGAATGTTCCCGGCGAACCGATCCATGCCCTGATGCAGGCCATGGACAAGGCGTGGCTGGAGTGCGCCCCGCTGGCGTCCTTTGGAAACCGGCAGCGCTGGCAGGCTATGTGCAGGGCGTTGCGCGACGCCGGCTGGCCGGTCCAGGACGGGCCGGGCCGGTGGCGGCTGGGCGAGCTGACGGTGGACTGGGAAGCAGTGGCACCGCTGCCGTGAGCCTCATTTACGAGGCGGCGGACGGCGGGTTCCCTCGGGCCGTACCAGGGATCCCTGCCTAACAGCCCGGGTGGACCGGGGTTACCAGGGGCCGTAGGGCCCCATGTTGCGGCTGCCGCCCCGGCCTGCGTCCTTGACTGCAGGGCGGACGTCGGCCAGGTAGACCGACGCGGCAACCACGGCGGCGAGGCCGAACAGTCCGAGGGTTCCGAAGATGCCGCCGCTGGCGAAGAGGGAGATGACGCCCACCAGCGCGGCGCCGCCGGTCAGGGCGAGCCAGAAGCCCTTGGTCCGCTTGCCGGTCGCCTCAAAGGCGTTGGCCTTGTGGCGCGCGCAGTCTGCCAGGGCCCACAACTCCAGCCCCAGGGCAACGAGGGCAAGGATAAAGAACACTGCCTGTTCAACAGGCCGAATAATCAGTTCACCGTCCACAAGCCCAGCCTAGCCGCCCAGCGTGTCCAACGCCTGCTCCAGGTCGGCCCAGAGGTCTTCCACGTTCTCAATGCCGATGCTGAGGCGGACCAGGTTCTCAGGCACGCTGGCTGGCTCCGCGGTGTGCCGCCGCCTGCGTTCGATCAGCGATTCCACGCCGCCCAGCGATGTGGCCGGCAGCCACAGGTTGACTGCCTCAACGGCCTTGTCGGCCGCCGCTGCGCCGTCCAGTCCGCCGGCGGGCGCCACCTGGATGCAGATGATGGAGCCAAAGCCCTTCATCTGCGCCGTGGCCCGTTCATGACCGGGATCGTCCGGCAGGCCCGGGAAGCGGACCGATTCGACCCTGGGGTGGGCGTTCAGACGTTCCGCCAGGACCCTGGCGGACTCCTGGGACTTTTCTATGCGCAGCGCCAAGGTGCGCAGGCCGCGCAGCGCAAGCCACGCCTCGAAGGGCCCGGCGATCGCTCCGTGGATGGTCCTGTGGTGCAGGAGGGCTGAGCGGATGTCCGCGTTGGAGGTCACCAGGGCGCCCAGGACCACGTCCGAGTGGCCTGCCAGGTACTTGGTCACCGAGTGGAGTACGACGTCGGAGCCGAGGGCGAGCGGCTGCTGCACCAGCGGCGTCGAGAAAGTATTGTCCGTGACCACGATGGCGCCCAACGCGTGCGCGGCTTCTGTCAGCGCAGGAATGTCGGCGATTCCCAGCATGGGGTTGGTAGGGCTTTCCAGCCACAGCATGGCGGCGGCCTTGGCATCCGGCCCACCCGGGGCGAGGGCCGCTTCGACGGCCCCGGTATCGGCAATGTCCACGGTCCGCAGCTCGATGAACCCCTTCTGGGCCAGTTCCGCGGCCATGACAAGGGTTCCGGAGTAGCTGTGGTTAGGCATCACCAGCACTCCGCCGGAGGGGATCAGCGACAACGCGGAGCTGACGGCAGCAAGCCCGGACGCGTAGAGCAGGCCGGGCAGGTCCGCTCCCTCGAGCTGGCCGAGGGCCTCCTCGAACGGGTCCCAGGTGGGGTTGGAGTACCGGCCGTAACCACGGTCTCCGGGGCCGAGCGGGCCTGTCCCGTAGTACGTGGAGGACAGGACCAGCGGCGGGTTCACCGGCTGGTCCCGTTCCCGCGGCGGGCGGCCCGCGGCCACTACTACGGTTTCGGCGGACAGGCCTGCGGCCTGCTGTTCGGAAAGACTCATGGGGACAGCGTACTGTTCGTCCACTGACCGCCGGAAAAGCCCGCGCGAAGCGTGAGACGCCGTGAAACTGTCCACAAAGCCCATGGCCGGGACACTGATTGTCCCGGCCGATCGGTAGGCTTGAACAGTGAACAAACAGAGTGCCGGACTTTTCATCGCGTTCGAAGGCGGCGACGGCGCCGGCAAGTCCACCCAGGCGGCAAGGCTCGCCGAAGCACTCGAAAGCCGCGGCCTTACAGTCCTCCGGACCCGTGAACCCGGCGGCACTCCCATCGGCGAAAAGCTCCGGTCCCTGGTTTTGGACCACGGCCATGGCCACATCGACGCCCACACGGAAGCCCTGATCTTCGCGGCATCAAGGGCCGCCCACGCGGGCCAGGTGATCCGCCCGGCGCTGGAGCGCGGCGACATTGTGCTGACCGACCGGTATATCGACTCCTCCGTCGCGTACCAGGGAGCCGGCAGGGACCTCGGCATGGATGCAGTCCGCTCGCTGAACGAATGGGCAACTTCCGGCCTTCAGCCCCACCTCACCGTCCTGCTCGATGTGGAACCGGAAGTCGGCAGGACCCGGCGCACTGCGGGCGACGCAACGGAGGACCGCCTGGAATCCGAAGCTGACGAGTTCCATGCCCGCATCCGGGACGCCTTCCTTGACCTGGCTGCGGCCCGGCCGGCGTCCTACCTGGTGCTGCCTGCCCGGCTTCCGGTCAATGACCTTGCCGCGATGATCCTCGATCGCGTGGTCGGCCTGCTGGAAGCACACGGGAACGAACCAGCAGGTGCCGCACCCGCTGCCGGCGCGCACGGCGGCGGCACCCCGTGACCGTCTGGGATGACCTCCAGGGCCAGCCGGCCGTCGTCGACCAATTGCGCCAGGCTTCCAGCGGCGAAGGCCTGACGCACGCGTGGCTGTTCACCGGCCCGCCGGGATCGGGGCGCTCCAACGCCGCGAAAGCCTTCGCGGCCGCCCTGAACTGCGACCAGGAAGACGTGAACCTGCGCGGCTGCGGGCAGTGCCACGCCTGCCTGACCATCCTGGGCGAAACCCATTCGGACGTGACGTTCGTCCGGACGGAAAAGCTCACCATCACCATCGACGAAGCCCGCGACCTGGTGGCCACCGCCGGCAACAGGCCATCCGCCGGACGCTGGCGCATCATCGTGGTTGAGGATGCGGACCGGATGGCCGAGAGAACCACCAACGTCCTGCTCAAGGCCATCGAGGAACCGACGCCCCGGACGGTCTGGATGCTGTGCGCCCCCTCGCCGGCCGACGTCCTGGTCACCATCCGGTCGCGCTGCCGCAGCGTGGCGCTGCGATTGCCGCCCGCGGCCGACGTCGCGGAACTCCTGGTGAAGCGCGACGGCGTCGATCCCGCGGTGGCGGAGCGGGCAGCCCGGGCAGCCCAAAGCCACGTGGGGATCGCCCGCCGGTTGGCGCGGGACCCTGCTGCGCGCGAACGCCGGCTCGAAACTGTCAGGTTTCCGCTGGGCCTGCGGGGTGTTACCGCGGCGGTCATGATGGCGGACAAGCTCGTAAAGATCGCCACCGCCGAGGCAAACAGTTCCAATGAAGAACGCGACGCCGCCGAGAAAGCCGCCTTGCTCGCCACCCTCGGCGCACCTGAATCCGGCACCCTTCCGCCTGCCATGCGGGCGCAGGTCAAGCAGCTGGAGGACGACCAGAAGCGGCGGGCCAAGCGGTCCATTACCGATTCCCTGGACCGCACCCTCACTGACCTGATGTCCTTCTACAGGGACGTCCTGATCATCCAGATGGGGAATGCCGTTGAGCTGGTAAACGTTGAGCTCAGGGGTGAACTGGAGGAATTCGCCTCCCGTTCCACTCCGGAAGTCACGCTTGCCCGGATGGACGCCATCAACAAAGCCCGCGAACGCATCACCACCACGAACGTTGCCCCGCTGTTGGCCATTGAGTCCATGGCAGCCAGCCTGATCCAGCCTTCCAAGGAGACCCGATGACTGCCCGCCCCCTGCCCGTACGCCGACGACCCCTGGTGTCCGCGGCCCGTGCCGCCGGGGCCATGGCCCTTGCCCTGGTGCTGGCGTCCTGCAGCCTCATCAACGGGGGCGACCGCCAGCAGGAAACCGCCACCGCAAAGGCAGATCCCTCCATCGTGGCGTCCGCGCCCGCGGGGCTTGAGAAGTTCTACTCGCAGGAAATCGTGTGGGAGCCATGCGAAGGCCAGTTCCAGTGCGCCAAGGTCACAGTGCCCATGGACTATGCGGCTCCCGACGGCGAAACCATCCAGCTGGCCGCGCTGCGGGCTTCAAGCACTGGCAAGAAGACCGGAAGCCTGCTGGTCAACCCGGGCGGCCCCGGCGCATCCGGGTATGACTTCGTGAAGGACGCGGCAGCCACCCACTTTTCCCAGCCCGTCCGTGACGCCTACGACCTCGTCGGTTTCGACCCCCGCGGCGTTAAGCGGTCCGCCCCGGTGACCTGCATGACGGACGCGGAACGTGATGCGGCAAGGGCCAAGATCTACGACCTGGAGACCGACGCCGGCCTCGCGGCGGCCCGGGCGGACAACAAGGTCATCGCCGAACAGTGCGCTGAGCAGACCGGCCCGTCAATGGCCCACATCGATACGCAGAGCGCAGCCAGGGACCTGGACATCCTCAGGGCCGTGGTTAACGACACGAAGCTGAACTACCTGGGCTACTCCTACGGGACATTCCTCGGCTCGACCTACGCACAGCTGTTCCCGAAGAACGTAGGCCGCATGGTGCTCGACGGTGCGCTGGATCCCTCCATCAGCAATGAGGAACTGACCAGCGGCCAGGCCGTGGCCTTCGAAAAAGCGGTCCGCACCTACGTGGCCAGCTGCCAGCAGCAGAAGGAGTGCCCCCTTACCGGCGGAGTGGACGGCGGCGTCCAGCAGATCCGCGACCTGATCAACGCCGTGGAGCAGCAGCCCCGCACCGCCAAGGACGGCCGGGTGGTCAACGCCAATATGTTCGTCAGTGGCCTCATCACGCCGCTGTATAACGACCAGAGCTGGCCCGCCCTGACCCAGGCCCTGGACGCGGCGATGACCGGGGACGTGAGCCTGATGCTTCGCCTGTCCGACCTCGGCGCTGACCGGTCCACCAACGGAAGCTACACGTCGAATTCGACGTTCGCCTTCAACGCCATCAACTGCCTGGACTACCCCATGGACTCCGATCCTGCGTCCATGCGGGCGGAGCAGCAGCGGCTGATGCAGCAGTCCCCCACCCTGGGTTACTTCTTCGCCTACGGCGGCATCAACTGCGCCGACTGGCCGTACAAGAACGTGCGCACGCCTGCACCCGTCCAGTACACGGGTGAGTCGCCGATCGTGGTCATCGGCACCACCGGTGATCCCGCCACCCCTGTGGAATGGGCGTCGTCGCTGCGGAAACAGCTCGGCAACTCTTCGCTGCTGACGTGGAAGGGCGAGGGCCACACGGCCTACGGCAGGGCCAACAGCTGCCTCGAGGACAAGGTGGACAGCTACCTGGTCAGTGGACAGGTTCCGGCCGACAACACGGTGTGCTGAAGGCCTCACCCGCGGCAGCGCCCGCCATTTTGACCCGGGCGCGGAGACTCCATTACAGTTGACTCTTGCATGAAGCGCCCGGATTCTTCCGGAAATTTCGTGCGGTGCTTCCTTAGCTCAGTCGGTAGAGCGTTTCACTCGTAATGAAAAGGTCATCAGTTCGATTCTGATAGGAAGCTCGGGATAAACCCCCTATTGCCCCTCGTTGGAGGGCTGTGGGGGGTTTTTCGCTGGTTAAGCCCATCTTCGGAACGCTGACGATGGCGCTCCTCCCCGCAACGTCGGCTGCCCCGACCGGTTTAGGCTTCGACGCCCTTCAGCCCTCAAGGGCCTCGGCGAGACGGTCCAACGACTCAGGGCCCGCCGCTATCTCCACTTTGCCGTGATCTGTCAGGGCGGTCACTGCGTACATCCCGAACGATCCGATGTATTTGCGGTCCTTGCCGGTGACCTTCCACCGTTGCGGAAGCACTTTTTCCACAGTGAGTGTGGTGGCCCGCCCGGACGCTTCAAGGTTGTCGTAGACCGCTGGCTGAAACTGAATTGATCCGGCAGCGGGCGTCACAATCCCCTGGTTCCAAATACCGCTGAGGGAACCGGGGCGGGACTCCGGATAGCGGATATAGGCCCTGAGCTGGCCATGTTCTTTGAGGCGTGCGCTGGTTTTCCGCAGGTTGCGTATTTGGAACAGCGCCAGAAGCCAGTAGACCAGCGTGTTCATGGCGGCGTGGACGGCGGCGTCGGCCAAATCCCCCGGGTTAAAAACCCACCAGATGGCACCGGCGATGAAGAAAAAGACGACGTAGCCGGCCGCAAGTGCCAAATACGGATGCTGCCGAACCCAGTTCTTCATTGCGCCGTCACGCGGCCACCCGGGGCAGCCTGGACGCACCGCAAGTCACACCCTGACCGGACTGCGTGCTGGGTCGATATTCGCGGCACCGCGGCCTGCTTCCGTGAGTCCCCCAACATCATGCGACTTAGCCTATCCTCCGGCCAGGTCAGAGCCCGGGAGCAGCACACGTAGCGGGGTTCGCGAAAACACGTACCGGTTACTCAGGCGCCGCGGCTGCTGAGGCCATAGCGTGGTGAGCGGAGCCGGCGGCGATGGTGCTTGATGGAGACCAGCACCTCCCCCAGCCGTCGCCGGCCCGCACCATCTTTCGAAGCCGTCTGCACCGAAGGTGCACGGCAGCTTTGCGGAAAGATGCAGTTTTCACCCGGGTTTCGTTCAGGTCTCGGACCTAGCGTGATGCGTGGAGTCGGCGGCGATGGCACTGTCCGCGAGTGCGGTGCCTCCTCCAGCCGCCGCCGGCTCCCACCCCTTTTTCCATGGTCCAAAATCCTCACCGGCCCCACGCCGCCATGCAGCCTGGGACGAACGGCGTGGCTATTCGGACCTAGTCCGGCCGCCCCACCACAACCTGGGACGGGCTGTGCGTCACGTAGCCCACCGCCCAGGAGAAGAGGGCACGGACTTTCTGTTGGACGCCGGGCAGCAGGGCAAGGTGGACGCCCAACCAGGACAGGAACGCCAGCGGCCCCTGCAGCTGGATGCGCTGGGGGCCCAACTCTGCCACCGCGGCGCCCCGGCCAACCATGGCCATGTACCCCTTGTCGAGGTAACGGAAGGGCTGCCGGGTACCTCCGGTGAGGTCAGCGTGGATGTTCTTTGCGGCCCATTTCCCTGATTGCTGTGCCACGGACCCCAGTTGCGGGAGCCGGGCCCCCGCGGCGTCGGTGATGTTGGCAGAGTCTCCCAGGACGTAGACGCCCTCCACTCCCGGAGCGGTCAGGTCCGGACGGACGTCGATACGCCCGCCCTTCCCCTGCGTGAGCCCTGATTCGGCGATGATCTTGCCTGCCTGGAGGCCGCCGGCCCAGACAACGATGGGTGCCGGCAGCACTGTACCGTCCGCCAGCGTCACGCCGTCGGGACGGACCTCGGTAACGCTCTGGCCCATGTGCAGCTGGACGCCCAGCTTCACCAGCCTGTCCCTGGTGTAGGCCTGCGATTTTTCCGAGAACGCCATGAGCACGTTGGGCACCATGTCCACGAGGTGGACGTGGCAGCGGGCGGCGAGCTCGGAGGAGAAGTACTTCGGCACGATGTATTTGACGTTCTCGGCCAGGGCGCCGGCCGTTTCCACCCCTGTAGGGCCGCCGCCTACCACCACGACGTCGGCACTCCCGCCGGCTCCCCGGTCCGCCTCGTCGAGGACTTCCGTCAGGGCAGCACTGAGCCGCGTGGCGTCGGCCACGGAGTAGAGCGGGTAGGCGTGCTTGTCGGCGCCCGGGGTATTGAAGAAGTTCGGGACAGCGCCTGTGGCGAGGACGAGGATCTGTGCCTTGAACTGCGTGCCGTCGGCAGTGGTGACGGTGCGGGCGGCAGCGTCCACCGAGGTGACTTCTGCCGTGAGGACCCGAACCCCCTTGATGTTGCGGAAGACCGCACGGAGCGGGCGGGCCACTGCGGAGACACCGATTTGCGATGATGCCACCTGGTACAGCAGCGGCTGGAACTGGTGGTAGTTGTTGGCATCAATCAGCAGCACCCGGGTGCCCTTGCGGCCGAGTTCCTGGGCGGCAGCTTTCCCGGCGAAACCGCCGCCAACCACGATGACCTGATATGTATCGTCCATTCGAGCAACATACCGTGCACGGCGCCGGAGCAACAGGGCTCACGGGCCCCCGGCGGTCCGGTCCGCGGCAGCGCCCGCCCGGCCCTCCGTACCCGTCCCAGCCCGCCCGCCTATGATGGCGGACATGGATGAAGAGGCCTTGGCCGGGATCGCGAACGGGCTGTACGCCTGTCCCCTGGACGACTTCGTAGCGGCCCGGACGGCGGCGGCCAAGGAGGCCGCCGCCCGGGATAAGGGCCTGGGGGCGGCTGTCCGTGGACTTGCCAAACCGTCGGTAGGCGCCTGGGCTGTGAACAGGCTCGTCCTGCAGCGGCCAGACATCCTCGACGAACTCGCGGATCTGGGGTCCCGCATGCGTGCAGCGCAGGCGTCCCTTGATGCCCCCGCCCTTCGCGACCTGGGGCGTGAGCGGCGCACCCTGCTGGCGTCCGCCGTCGACGCCGCCCGCGCTGTTGTCCGCGGTCAAGGCCGGCAACTCAGCGACACTATTGCCGGGGACGTCGAGGAAACACTGCGTGCCCTGACTGCCGATGAAGGGGCCGCGGCCGCTGTTCGCAGCGGCAGGCTCCTGAAGACCCTGTCCGCGGACGGGGTCAGCGCCGCAGACCTGGATGGAACGGTGGCCGTACCCGGCGCCCTCCCCGCAACACCGGCTGCCGCTCCCCCGGTCCTTGCCTCGGTGCCAACGTCCGGGAAGACGGATTCCGAAAAACCACGGCCACGAAAGAAGCAGCGCACGACGCCGGAAGCCGGGTCCCAGCCCCGGCCCACCAGGCCGCGCCTTGAGGCCGTCCGGCAGACGCCACGGCCGGCGTCGCCCCCTCTGCTGGAAAGGGCCAGGGCGGCGCTGGAGGCGGCCGAAGAAGAAGCCTCCGAAGCGGCCAGCCATGCCGTGGACCTTCAGGCGGAGGCGGAGCAGACGGCTGGGGACATTGCCGGGCTGCAGGAGGAAACGGCGGACTTGCGCGCCCGCCTGAAAACGGCCGAGGCTGAGCTGGACCAGTCGAAGAAGCGCCTTGTTGCCATCTCCGCGGAGGCCAAACAGGCAGCGCGGGCGGCGGATAAGGCGGCCAGGGCAGCCGTACTGGCCCAGGAACGGGTCCTGCGGCTGGACCGCCGCGAGGCCGGAACCTGACTCCGAAGGCCCCAACCCGCTGGGTAGCCGGCCGGCTCTATACGCCCCTACGAGCAGCAGTCTTAGGGTGGCCGTCCCCTCAGGCGGCTACAGCGGCGAGGGACCGCCGGATACCGACGATCCTGATGGCCACGCCCACCAGGACCAGGCCAATGCCGAACCCCATCAGCATCCAAATGGGCACAGCGGCGGAGTCGATGCTCCGGTAGCACTCGGCCGCCAGGCCCGTGGTGTGCAATTGCGCATCCGACAGTTCGGCTGCCCCGCTGTGCGGGATCATCGGGCTGCCGCACAGCGGCGCCACGGACTTGAGTCCCAGCACCACACTGAGGATCTGCAGGGCGAACCCCACCGCCACCGTCAACATCCAGCCGCGCCGCCGTGCCAGTTCACGATTAATGTGCCTGGTGGCGTTGTCCCGGTCCGGGGAATCGCTAACCTCCATGGTGAAAGCCTAGCCGGAGTTCCGGGGCCGGGCGGTGCCGCCACAACGCACCGTGATGTGCGCTGGGCCCCTGTCACAGGGCAACACGCGGGGCTGATTCCGTGGAATGTCAGACCCCGGTTGCACACTGGATTTATGGAAAACACCGTTCAGGAATTTCACGTCACGTACTTCGACGCCGACTCCGGCCGTACACGCTCTGAGTCCTTCGACACCATGGTGGATGCGCAGCGTTTCGCCGACCGGCAGTGCTCCGGTGAGGACGGCTGGGCAGTGATCGATGCGGTCAGCGTCGAGCCCGTCCGCATTGCCGCCTGACCCCACAGGTTTGGGCCGGGCCGGCTATTCGCCACGAGGAGGCCCGTGCAACAGAAGAACCCGCACCGCCTGGGCCAGCCAGGTGGTGCGGGTTCGACGTCCCTGTTGAGCAGGACCGCCGGCCAGGGCGGGGCGCTCACTGCGGAGAGGTTGGTTTACGCGAAGTCGGAGACTGCCGGGTCGGGGCCGATCCTGCCTTCGCCGCTGGCGGTCCGGTCGAGGGCGTTGATGGCCTCGACGTCCTCAGCGTCCAGCGTGACGTCGAGTGCCGCATAGTTCTCGCGGATCCGGGATTCGGTGACCGACTTCGGGATCACCACGTTGCCAATGGCGAGGTGCCAGGCGATGACAACCTGCGCCGGCGTGGCCTGGTGCTTGGCGGCGATAGCGGCAACGGCTGCGTCTTCCAGGAGCTCGCCGCCCTGGCCCAGAGGTGACCAGGCCTGGGTCAGGATGCCCTTGGAAGCACCGAATTCGCGCAGCTCACGCTGGCTGAAGTACGGGTGGAGCTCGATCTGGTGGATGGCCGGGACAACACCGGTTTCGTCGATGAGCCGCTGCAGCCCGTCGACGGTGAAGTTGGAGACGCCGATGGACTTGACCCGGCCGCGCTTCTGGAGCTCGATCAGCGCCTTCCAGGTGTCGACGTACTTGTCCTGCTTGGGCTGCATCCAGTGGATCAGGTAGAGGTCGAGGGTTTCCAGGCCGAGGCGGTCCATGGATTCCTCGAAGGCAGCCAGCGTGGACTCATAGCCCTGATCGGCATTCCACAGCTTGGTGGTGATGAAGATCTGCTCGGGGGTCAGGCCGGAGCTGGCGATCGCGCGCCCCACGCCTGCTTCGTTGCCGTAGATCTTGGCGGTGTCGATGTGGCGGAAGCCAGCTTCGAATGCCTGCCGGACCACCTTCTCAGCCACGCCGTCTTCGACCTGCCACACGCCGTAGCCGAGCTGGGGGATCGTGTTTCCGTCGTTGAAAGTGAGTGTAGGTGAAAGAGTCATGACTTCATCCTGCCAAACGGCGGGCCTCAAAATGACGTGATTCCCGGTCTGTCAGCCAGGCGCTTAACGCGGAAAGTCACCCCCGGCAGCGGGAATAAATTGCGGCTAGGAGGTTTCCCCGGCAAGGTGCCGCTCGGCGTCGGCAACCTGTTCGAAGACGGCTTCCGCGCGCCGGCGAACAGAAGCTGCGCCTACAGGTACGGGCCCGACGGCGAGCCGCAGCATGGCGGCAGCCTCGGCTGTGGTGGCCAGCGAGTTGCCGGCTTTGGACAGGGCGCGGTGCACGCCGGACAGGGCAGCCGGAATGTCCAGGCCGTCACTGGGTGAGCGGCGCTGGGCTTCAACGCAGACGGCCCGGACACGGTCAAGCAGGGCAGCGAGTTCGTTGGCGATCTCCACCAGCTCGCCGTACAGCTGGTCGTCCTCAACGCCCTCGAGCACTTGGTGGAAGCGGTCCAGTCCCCGGTGGAAGCGGTCGTGCGCGCGGCGCCACAACCCCTTGCCCAGTTCCGCGTCGTCCTTGCGCCCCTGCCTGGCGGCGCTGAAAAAACCCAACCGGAACCTACAGGTACTGTCCGGGACCGTGGTCCGGATCATCGCGCTTGCCGGCATTGGCCGGCGCACCCGGCCGGGCCGCCCCCGCGGGAGCACGCTCCGGTTCACCGTTTTCCCCGATCACCACACCCGGGGCGATCACGGTTCCCGGTGGAAGTTGGCGCAGCTGCATCTGTGCCGCAGCGTGCTCCCGGGCAGCGTGCTGGGCCGCGATGGCCGTCTGGATTCCATGGAACAGCCCTTCAAGCCAGCCCACCAGCTGTGCTTGAGCAATCCGGAGCTCGGCGTCGGAAGGGGTGTTTTCATCGGAGAAGGGGAGGCTGATGCGGTCCAGTTCCTCCACGAGCTCGGGTGCCAGGCCGTCCTCGAGCTCCTTGATGGAGCGTGCGTGGATCTCGGCCAGCCGTTCCCGGGCGGCATCGTCCAGCGGGGCGGACTTCACTTCTTCCAGGAGCTGGCGGATCATGGTGCCGATCCGCATCACCTTGGCCGGCTCGTCCACCAGGTCCTGCAGGTTGCTGCCCTTGGGCCTGCGGCCGTCCCGCGAACCGGCCGGTGCTCCGGCTTCCGCCGGCACTGCGGGTTCGTTGTCGTCAAGGGTGGTTCCTTCGACGGGGAGGTCCTCAGCTGACGGGGTGTCTTTCGGATCGCTCATGCGTTCATACTCTCATGAGCGATCCGAAGGAACTTCACTCCATGAACCCGCCTGACGCGGCGTCCGCTGAGGGCTAAATCAGCAGCAGCGGCCCTGCGGGTTGGCGTCCTGCCGGTCGGTCCTGTCGCGCCAGAACTCCCGCTCCGTCAGCGGCGGTCCGCTGTGCCCCGAAGCCCGGTGGTGTTCCAGGTACTTGGCGTACGCATCCGCGCCGAGCACCCCGCTGAGGTACCGTGCGAAACCACGGAACCCGGTGGACAGAACTGCCATTGGCGCGCTCATCAGTGGTGGCCTGCCCGCTCGAACCTCAGGTTGGCCGGGACCTTCTCCCATTCGGCCAGCAATTCGCGCTCGGCAGCTGTGGGGATGAGTCCCGCAGGTGCGAACACGCGGGACGGCAGGGCCGGGTCCTCGTTGTCCTTCTCAGCGCCCGTACCCCGGTTCTGGAACGCCTTCACGGTGGCGAGCACTGCCGTCGCGATCACAATGATGCTCAGCACCACGAAGATCACTGACAGCCAGCCCTGGATGGCGGTGTTGCGGACCACGGCTTCCATGGCGGCAACGGTCTTGGCGGTGCCGAATTCCGTCTTGCCGTCAGCCAGGGCCTTGCTGAATGCGGCGTTGTTGGCGAAGTACCCCACGGCGGGTGTGGGTGAGAAGATCTTCTGATAGCTGGCCGTGATGGTAACCACCGCCGCGAAAGCCAGCGGCAGGGCGACGATCCACAGGTACTTGAAGGTGCCGCGCTTGGCCACGATGGCCAGGCAGACGGAGAGGGCGATGGCGGCCAGCAGCTGGTTGGCGATGCCGAACAGCGGGAACAGGGTGTTGATGCCGCCCAGCGGATCGGTGACGCCCATCAGCAGGACCGCACCCCACGCACCCACCATGATGGCCGTGCAGAGCCAGGCACCGGGACGCCAGGAGGCTTCCTTGAACTTGGGGACGAAGTTGCCGATCGAGTCCTGCAGCATGAACCGGGCCACGCGGGTGCCGGCGTCCACAGCGGTAAGGATGAACAGGGCTTCGAACATGATGGCGAAGTGGTACCAGAAAGACATCATGGCCGTACCACCGATGAACTGCTGCATGATGTGGGCCAGGCCGACGGCCAGGGTGGGGGCACCGCCGGTGCGGGAGACGATGCTGTGCTCGCCCACGTTCCGCGCCGTCTCAGTGAGCAGCTCGGGGGTGATGTTGACGCCGGCCAGGCCCAGGCTGTTGACCCAGGTGGCGGCCGTTTCCACGCTTCCGCCGGTCAGCGCGGCCGGAGCGTTCATGGCGAAGTAGAGGCCGCGGTCGATCGAGATGGCCGCCACCAGCGCCATGATGGCGACGAAGGACTCCATGAGCATGCCGCCGTAACCGATGAACCGGGTCTGACGCTCCTTCTCAATCAGCTTGGGAGTGGTGCCGGAGGAAATCAGGGCATGGAATCCGGACAGCGCACCGCAGGCGATGGTGACGAACAGGAACGGGAACAGCGCGCCCGGGAACACGGGACCGTTCTCCCGGCTGGCGAATTCGCTGAAGGCCGGGACGTTGATCTCCGGCCGGACCACGATGATGGCCAGCGCGAGCATGACGATCACGCCGATCTTCATGAACGTGGACAGGTAGTCACGGGGTGCCAGCAGCAGCCAGACGGGAAGGATGGCGGCGATGAAGCCGTAAACGATGAGGCCCCACGCGATGGTCACCTTGTCCAGGGTGAAGACGTCCACGCCCCAGGCGGTTCCGGCAACCATTCCGCCGCCGATGATGGCGGCCATGAGCAGGACGAATCCGATGATGGAAACTTCCATGACCTTGCCCGGCCGAAGGTAGCGCAGGTAGACGCCCATGAAAAGCGCGATGGGGATGGTCATGCCGACAGAGAAGACGCCCCACGGGCTTTCGCCCAGGGCATTGACGACGACGAGCGCCAGGATGGCGACAATGATCACCATGATCAGCAGGGTTGCAACCAGGGCGGCGGTACCGCCGATGACGCCAAGTTCCTCGCGGGCCATCTGGCCCAGCGAACGCCCGCCGCGGCGCATGGAGAAGAACATCACCAGGTAGTCCTGCACGGCACCGGCCAGGACCACGCCGACGATGATCCAGATGGTGCCGGGCAGGTAGCCCATCTGCGCCGCGATGACCGGGCCCACGAGGGGGCCGGCGCCGGCAATGGCTGCGAAATGGTGGCCGAACAGGACGTTCCGGTCCGTCCGGACGTAGTCCTTGCCGTCGGCCTTGTACTCGGCGGGGGTTGCCCGCCGGTCATCTGGCTTGGTGATGAACCGTTCGATGACCTTGGAGTAGAACCGGTACCCGATCAGGTAGGTGCACACTGAGGCGAAAACGAACCAGATGGCATTGACGGTTTCGCCCCGGACGATGGCGAGCATGAACCATGCCACGCCGCCCAGCAGGGAGATCGCAGCCCAGAGCGCGATCTTTCCCGGGGTCCATTTGTTGTCTTCGGATTCGCGGACGGCCTCGTCCACTGCTGTGGGTGGGAGCGCCGGGTCGGTATCCACCGCGCCCTCCCGCCCCGATGAACCGGACCTGTTCTCTGGCGCTGTGGCCATGTCTCCTCCTCGAGATTCGTGCGGATCTGCTCTGAGGCACCCTACCGAACCCGGGGGTGCGGGCGGCGATGGTTCTGCCGGGTGCCCGGGGTTATGCGGCAGGCGGCAGGCAATCGGCGACGAACGACGGCGGACGGGCGGCCTGTGAATTCCACGTTAGGCTTCCTTGGCCCCGGCTGAAAGAGGCGCGCCACGGGAATCGCTTGCGGCCCACCGTGCGCACGGCATCCTCCGTGGATCAGGATCAGCCGCCGAGCGCCCTTCGGGTCATCGGCAGCGCAGACCTGGTGAAGGCCCAGGCCAGGGCTGATCCGGTCAGCGGGATGGCCACCACCATGGCCGCCAGGGGAAGCCAGGGTACCTCCAGCGATGAACGCATCTCCGTGGAAGCGACGATGAGCACCGCGGGAACCGTCCCGGCCACGGCCCCCAGCACAGCGCCCAGGCCTGAGGTGAAGAGCGCCTGGGCCGCCGCCAGGGCCTTCCTCAGCCGCGGAGCCGCCCCCACCCCTGCCAGCGTGGCGTGGTCCGTCCGGGCATCGGCAAGGGCAAGCCCGGTGGTGATCCCGGCTGCGCTGAACGTGATCAGGGCACTGATGGCCACGATCAGCCACCCCATCCATGCCTGGTCTTTGGGGATCCCCGGTTCCACCCAGAATCCCAGGCCGGACTGGCCAACGACGCCCGCCACCGCACCGGTCACCGCGTCAACCTCGGCCGCCGAAGGGGGACGGCTGAGCTGGATGGCCAGCCCGGCGGTTTCCGGCGCAAGGCCCAGGCGCCCGGCCGTGGCCGGCGAGACGATGCCGTAGTACGGCACGGCCACCGCAGGTTCCAGGATGACGGCATCCAGGACGGTGCTGGTGACGGCGTCGTGGACGATGGACCCGTCCGACGGCGACGGCTGCTGGGTGCGCACGTCCAGGCCCTGCAGCTCGGCTTTTCCGTCGCGGACAAAGGCAGGGTTGGTCACCACCATGGCCCCGGCGTCCAGCGCGGCGATGATGTCCGCCCCGGCGTCGCGACCAAACATGGCACGGATATCGTCGGCGCCGCCCACCAGGATGGACCGGTCCGATGCCGGGTCTGAGGACATGGAGCCGCGGCACCGCCAGTCGTCCGGGTCCACGACGCGCCGTTGGGGCGTGACCGGACATTCCTGGCCGCTTGGCCTGGCCAGGGCGTAGAGGAGGCAGTTGGACGTTTCAGTCGTCACGGGTGCGCCGGGATCTGCGCCGTCCCCAAAGCCACAGTTTTCCACCGGCGCGGGGGTGGTGACTGTCCTGGTCCAGGAGACGCTGTCCAGTGCGCCTGAGACGGCTGCCGAGAGCCGCTGCGGGTCGACGGTCACGGCCGGTGCGGCAGTGCCGTCCGCCAGCGCTGGCTGCGCGAGGCTGAGCGGCAGGTACGCCTGGTTCTCCAGTGCGCTCCAGGAATGCGACAGGCGTTGCCCTGCCAGCTGGCTGGATGACAGCACCAGGGCCGCACTTGCCAGGGTGGCGGCGGCCAGGACGGCCGCCACCGCCGGGACGGTCCGGCTCCGGTTCCTGGCGGAGTCCCGGGCCGCCATGCGCAGCGGCAGCGGCATGGCCCGGGTGCGGGATGTCAGGGCTGCGGTCAGCCATCCGGTCAGGAGCACCAGGGCCACCACCGCCAGGACCGCTCCCCCGGCCAGCATCGCGGAAACTGCGGCGGCCTGCTGTGCCCGCTGGTCGGGATCCTTGGCCGAGCTGCCCAGGGTCCAGCCTGCGGCAAGCAGCCCGGCGGCCGCCAGCAGCACAGCCGCCCCGGCGATCGTGCTCCGCCGTCCGCTTGCTGCCGGTGCCCGTCCGGATTTGAGCGCACCCAGCAGTGCCTGCCGGGCAACGAGGTTGGCCGGCGCCAGGGCGGCAAGGATGCAGGCTGCCAAGCCCATCAGCATGGCAAGGGAGGTCAGCATCGGGTCCGCGTGTACTCCCGCCAGCCGTGCGGAACCGGTGGAACGGACCCACCAGACCACCCCGGCCGCAGCTGCCACGCCGGCAGCGGCGCCGGCCGTGACGGCCAGGCCGCCGAGCCACAGGCCACTCGCGGTGACCACTGCACGGATGGTGGGTGCTTCGGCTCCGGACGCCGCAAGAAGGGCGAGTTCACGCACCTGGTGCTTGGCCCCGACGGCGAACGCTGCCCCTGCCAGGAGCCCGACTTCCAGCAGGGCAAGGGCACCCACCACAGCGAAGGTGGCGTAGGTGGCTACGGTTTCCGAGGGGACTCCGGCCGGCCGGGCCCCGGGCACTGTCACTTCGCCCGGCGGCGGCGGATCCAGCACCACGCTGCGGGACAGCACTCCCACGCCCCTGCTGTTGGCCTCCCTGACCTGCTGCCAGGTCACCGGTTCCGGGCCTGTCACATAGTAGGAGACAGCCTGCGGGGCAGCTGGCCCCGGGACAAATCCTGCGGGCACCTGCCCGGACTTCAGGTACAGCGTGCTGTTGTTATCCGAAGCGTCCGCGTCGCGGATGGTGCCCACTGGGACGAAGGTCCCCGCCGACGTCGTAAATTCCTCACCAAGTTCCACGTCGAACCGCTCGAGCAGCCCGCGTGAGGCCAGAACCTCTGCACCGTTTTCCGGTGCCCGGCCGTCCAGGAGGGTGAATTTTCCCTCGAAAGCTTCGTGGAGCGCGTCCACCTGCACGCCGTTCAGCGTGACCATCGCCTCCCCCACGGAGGTGGTCAGCTGCAGTTGCCGCAGCGGCAGCACCCCGTAGCCGGACGGGAGCAGGGCCTTCGGGTCTGTGGGAACGAACCCAGGGTCCAGCTCTCCGGTGCTGGAGCGCACGTAGGCGTCGTTCATCGGATCCTGGATGGAGTCCCCATTGGGCGTCGGCAAAGCGACGAAGCGTGCCTGGGTGTTGCCCAGTTCGTAACGCACAATTTCCTGCGGTGTCCGCTGCGAACTCTGGTACAGGGTGCCTGCAGCGGTCATTCCGGCCACCGGCAACATGATCAGCAGGACGATCAGGAAGGACCGGCCCCGGTGCCGGGCAATATCCCGCCGGGCCATCCGGACCGCGATGCGGAAGCTGCTGCGGCGCGCTCCAGGCGCCGCAGCCAGCTCCAGCGGCGGGTACAGGTGGGGCATCAGAGGCCGGCCTGCGTCAAGAGGAACGTGGGATCGTGCATGGCCGCCGCCTGGTCCACAATCCGGCCGTCGCGCAGGAAAACCACCCGGTCCGCCCAGGCTGCGTGCCGCGCTTCATGGGTGACGAGCATGACGGCGGAACCGGCGTCCGCGCGGGAGCGGAGGACCTCCATGACGCCATGGCCGGTGGTGGAGTCCAGCGCACCGGTGGGTTCGTCAGCCAGGATCAGCCGCCGCTGGCCCACGATGGCCCGCGCAATGGCGACGCGCTGCTGCTGGCCGCCGGACATCTGGTCCATGAAGCGGTCCGCGAGTTCCGGGATGCCCACCTGGCGGAGGGCGTCCAGCGCCTGCCGGCCCGCTTTCCTGGCTGCTGTCCCGTCCAGTTCCAGCGGAAGAGCCACGTTCTCGGCCGCGGTCAGTGTGGGAACCAGGTTGAAGTCCTGGAACACGTAGCCCACCGCACGCCGGCGCAGCCTGGCAAGCTCGTTGAGGCCGAGTCCGGCAAGCGGCGTCGACTCCACGAAGACACCGCCCGACGTCGGCCGGTCCAGTCCGCCGGCCAGCGCCAGCAGTGAGGATTTTCCCGAGCCGGAAGGGCCCATGACGGCGACGAACTCGCCCGCTGCGATGGTGAGGTCCACGTCCCTTAACGCGGCGACCGCCGTCGCGCCTTCCCCGAAACTCCTGCTCACCCTGGCCAGTTCAAGGACCTGCTGCGGCCCGCGGACGCTCACCGCCGGTTGTCCGCGGTGAGCGGGGCGGCGTCTTCCGTGACCCCGTTGGACGTTTTGCGTGCGGCACCCTGGCTGGCCGATTGTGCCTGCTGGACCATCCTGGCTTCACAGAGATCCAGCCAGCGGACCTCGGCCTCAGTCTGGAAGATCAGCGAATCGAGCACCAGCAGCCAGGCGGTGTCTGCGGTGCGCTGGTTGGCGGCGGTGTCGCGGCGGGCCTTGGTGTAGTCCTGCAGTGCCCGGATGGATGCCACCCGCTGGGCCTGGATGATGGCCTGGACATCCACGCCGGGAAGGGTGACGGCGAGCGCCAGCTTGATGGCGAGTTCATTCCTGGGCGGGTTGTTCCGCTCCACGGGGGCGGCAAACCAGCCGTGCACTTCCGCGGCGCCCTCGGCGGTGATGCTGTAGACCACATGGCCGCCGCCGTCGTCACCTTCCCTGGCCACCAGGCCGTCGCGCTCCAGCCTGTCCAGGGTGGTGTAGACCTGCCCGATGTTCAGGGGCCAGGTGGCTCCCGTGCGGTTTTCGAACTCGACCCGCAGCTGGTAGCCGTAGCGCGGCTGGTCCTGCAGCAGGGCGAGGAGGCTGTGGCGTATGGACATGGTGCTCCCCCGGGCTTAGTCACTAACCGGTATGCACAGGCCCCCAAGACCTGTGCATACCGCGTATAGCTGAGCCTAGCCCGTGGATTCCGATCAAGCAATACTCAGTATCTATCCGACGATCACATCACCAACAGGACCTTGCCTACATGGTCGCCGCTGTCGAAGTATTCGTGCGCTGCGATGACCTGGTCCAGCGGGAACGTCTTGGCCACCAGGGGCTGGATCCTGCCGTCCGCCACCATCGGCCAGACGTGGTCCCTGACCTCGTTCAGGATGGCGCCCTTCTCGGCTACCGGCCTGGGGCGAAGGGCCGTGGCCACCACCGCGGCCCGCTTCCTGAGCAGTTCACCAAGGTCCAGTTCACCCTTGGTGCCGCCCTGCAGGCCAATGACCACCAGGCGCCCGTATTCGGCGAGCGCCTCGACGTTTTGCTTCAGGTACTTGGCGCCCACCACATCGAGGATCACATCGGCACCCTTGCCGCCGTTCTGCCGGCGGAGGCTTTCCGGGAAGTCCTCTTCCGCGTAGTTGATGGCAATGTCCGCACCCAGGAAGGCCTTGGCGGTGCTGACCTTCTCATCGGTGCCGGCCGTGGTGGCCACCTTCGCGCCGTAGGCCTTGGCCAGCTGGATGGCCATGGTGCCGATCCCGCCGGTGGCGCCATGGATGAGGACGGTTTCCCCGGCCTGCAGCTGGGCCGTCATGACCAGGTTCGAGTACACCGTGGCAGCCACCTCCGGGAGGGATGCTGCCGTGACCAGGTCAACGCCGTCGGGCAGCCGCAGGACCTGCTCCGCGGGGACGGCAACCTGCTGCGCGTAGCCGCCGCCGGCGAGCAGCGCCACCACTTTGTCGCCCAGGGAGAACGGCTTGGTCACACCCGTACCAAACCCTGCAATGCGGCCGGAAACTTCCAGTCCCGGGATCTCCGATGCGCCGGGCGGCGGCGGGTAGAACCCGCGGCGCTGCTGCACGTCAGCACGGTTCAGGCCGGCGGCCACGACATCGATCAGCACCTCGCCGGGGCCGGGCACCGGGGCCTCGACCTCGCGTACCTCGAGTACTTCCGGTCCTCCCGGTTCCGAAATGTAGACGGCTTTCATGGACCACTCCCTGTTCCTGACTCAATACCGGTCCAACCAGTGTGCACCGGGTATGCACTGCGGGCCTGTTTTGTTGCAGGCAAGTGCCTATGAAACACTACTCGTTGAGGAAGGTTGTCCGAGCGGCCGAAGGAGCTGGTCTTGAAAACCAGTGTGCGGTAACCCCGTACCAAGAGTTCGAATCTCTTACCTTCCGCGATCAGGACCCCCGCCCGCCGGCAAACCGGCAGGCGGGGGTCCTTCGTTTTAAGTCCGGACTTCATTCGGTTGACCTGGCCGGGATGCGTTGGCGGCCTCCTGCGCGCAGGCCTCTTGATCGCTGTCAGTGCCTGCACATAGGGTCAGGGTGACCGGCTTCCCCCACTTCCACACACCTTTCCGCACACCTTTCCGCGCACCTTTCCGCACACTGCGACAGGAGACCGTTATGCCGAGCCCCATATCCACCCCCGGCGCCCCTTGCTGGATTGACCTCGTGACCTCCGATGTTGCCGCCGCCCGTTCGTTCTATGGAGAGCTCTTCGGATGGGAATTCGAAACGGGCGACCAAGAGAAGTACGGCGGCTACACCACCGCCAGGAAGAACGGCAAGACAGTTGCCGGGATCATGCAGAAGGATGCCGGCATGGCGGCCATGCCGGACGTCTGGTCCACCTACCTGCGGACCGAGGACGCCGCGGCCACCGCCGAAGCCGTCGGCAGCCACGGCGGCCAGGTCTACATGCCTCCCATGGATGTTCCGGAGCAGGGCTTCATGGCAATCTTCGGGGATGCGTCGGGCGCCTCCATCGGCGTCTGGCAGCCCCGGGAGATGAAGGGCTACGAGCTGGTGGCCGAGCCCGGTTCCGCGGCGTGGCATGAATTGCACGCCAAGGACTACGACGCCGCCGTGCGGTTCTACCAGGAGGTCTTCGGCTGGGACACCGAAGTCATGAGTGACTCGCCGGAATTCCGGTACACCACCCTGGGATCGGGCATGTCCGCCCAGGCCGGGATCCTGGACGCTTCCGGATACCTGCCGGCCGAGGTACCCTCGCACTGGCAGGTCTACTTCGCCGTGGCGGATACGGACGCCAGCATCGCCCAGGCCACCGCAATGGGCGCCACCGTTCTGGACGGCCCGGAGGACAGCGACTTCGGCCGGGTAGCCATGCTCGCCGACCCCACCGGCGCCACCTTCAAAATCATCGCCAGCCAGGCACCGCAGGGCGGCTAGGACCCCGGCTCCGGCGGCGCCGGACGGGAACACCACCCATACCACCAGACTGATACCGGCCGGGGCTTCTTGCTACCGGCCGGTATTGTTTGTGATGGCCGGCACATCCAGGTAACAGGTGCCGGCCACCGCAATGGCATCACCGCACGGGGCCACGGTAGCTCCGGGATGGTGGACGGGCCGCTCCGCTGGGGAACGATCCGCCGAATGCACGCATTGGCCACTTTGCGTTCATTCAGTGCTGTTGGGATATGCCGGACAACCACTTGACCAGGAGCAGGGTCCGGCCCCAGTCCGATCGGTACAACCCGGACATACTCCAATGGGTCCCCCACCGGGGACAACCTCATGAAAGTAAGAGCGGATGCATCAAACACCTTGGAAATTAGCGCTGGGCACAGCGTTGTCGGCGGGGCTCATCGCAGCCCCGTTGACGGCCCTGCCTGCGGTAGCGGACAGCACGGCCGCGGAGGTCTCAGCCGCGGCAGGCACATCGCCCGTTGTCATCAACGAGGCCTACCTGAGCGGCGGCAGCAGCGGCGCCGCCTACAAGAACAAGTTCGTGGAGCTTTACAACACCTCGGATGCCCCGGTGTCACTGGACGGCTGGTCGGTCCAGTACCGCGCCGCCGGCGGGACGGGTGCGCCTTCCGGAGTTTCGGCGCTGTCCGGTTCCATTCCGGCCAAGGGGTACTACTTGGTACAGGGCGGGAGTAACGGTGCAAACGGCGCTGACCTCCCCAAGCCCGACCTGGTAGCCGGGGGCCTGAACCCGAGCGGCTCTTCGGGGACCATCGTGCTCGCCAACCAGCCCTCCGCCGTCGTACTTCCCACCGGTTCCGCGGTGGAATCCGCCGGCGTGGCCGACCTCCTGGGCTACGGAACGTCCAACACGTTCGAAACCCAGGCCGCGGCGGCCCCCGCAGGCAACACGGACGTGCGGAGCCTCAACCGGACCGGCGGGACGGACAGCAACAACAACGCCGCCGACTTCAGCCTCAGCTCCACCATCACGCCGGTATCCTCCGGCGGAACCGCCCCGGACCCCGAGCCGACTCCTGACCCCACCCCGGATCCTGTGGCCAAGACCATCGCCGAGATCCAGGGCACCGGCACCGCCAGCCCGCTGGCCGGCACCACCGTGACCACCCGGGGCAAGGTCACGGCGGCGTTCCCCACCGGCGGCCTCAACGGCTACTACATCCAGACCCCGGGCACCGGCGGTGACCTGGCGGGCACCAACCACGCCGCCTCCGACGGTATCTTCGTCTACTCGCCGGCCACCGTTGGATCGGTCAAGGCCGGCGACTACGTCCAGGTGACCGGTGCCGTCGCCGAGTACTACGGCATGACCCAGGTCAACGTCACCGCAGCAACCGGGCTCACCCAGCTCACGGAGGCGGCCCCCGAGGTCAAGCCCACCATTTTCACGCTGCCTGCCACGGAGGCCATCCGCGAGTCGCTGGAAGGCATGCTCCTGGCTCCGGAAGGGCCGCTAACGGTAACGGACAACTACAGCCTGAACCAGTACGGCGAGATCGGACTGGCCGGCGGCACTACCCCGCTGGTGCAGCCCACCGCCGTCGCGCCATACGGCTCGGCGGAGTACAACGCCGCTGTTGCTGACAATGCCGCCCGCGGCATCAAGCTCGACGACGGCTCCAGCACCAACTTCCTCAAGGACGCCACCACCAAGGCCGAGGTGCTGCCGTACCTCACCACCACGGACCCGGTCCGCGTCGGCTCTCCCGCCACGTTCAACACCAACGTGGTGCTCGGGTACGCCAACGATTCCTGGAAGCTGCAGCCGCTGACCCACCTGACCGAAGCCAACAAGGCAACGGTCCAGCCCGTCAGCTTCGGCGCCACCCGCACCGAAGCTCCCGCAGTAGTGGGAGGCAACGTCAAGATCGCCTCGTTCAACGTGCTGAACTACTTCCCCACCACCGGCGACACCCTGTCCGGCTGCACCTACTACGGGGACCGCGCCGGCAACCCGATCACCGTCCGCGGTGGCTGCGACGCCCGCGGTGCCGCCAACGCGGAGAACTTCCAGCGGCAGCAGGACAAGATCGTCGCCGCCATCACGAAGACCGGCGCCGACGTGGTCACCCTCATGGAGATCGAAAACTCCGCGCAGTTCGGCAAGGACCGGGATGACGCCCTCGCCAAGCTGGTGGAGTCACTGAACATCCCCACGCCCGGCATCTGGGACTATGTCCGCTCACCCGCGAACGCACCCCCGCTGGCCGACGAGGACATGATCCGCACCGCATTCATTTACAAAAAGGCCGTTGCAGAACCCGTGGGTAAATCCATCATCCACAACGACACCACCGCTTTCGCCAGCGCCCGCAAGCCGCTGGCCCAGGTGTTCAAGCCCGTGGGCGGCGGCGCAGGCACCGAATTCATCGCCATCGCCAACCACTTCAAGTCCAAGGGCTCCGCCGCAACACCTGACGACACCGACAAGGGCCAGGGCAACTCCAACCTCGCCCGCACCGCCCAGGCCAAGTCCCTGCTGGACTTCGCCACCACGCTGCAGCAGTCGAAGGGCACCGACAAGGTCTTCCTGATTGGTGACTTCAACTCCTACGGCAAGGAAGACCCCATCAACGTCCTGACGTCCGCCGGGTACGTCAACCAGGACGACAAGGCAAAGAACGCGGACGGATCCGCCAAGCACTCGTACCTCTTCGGCGGCCTGGTGGGGTCCCTGGACCACATCCTGGCCTCCCCTGCAGCCAACGGCGTGGTGACCGGCGCGGACATCTGGAACATCAACTCCGTTGAATCAGTGGCCCTGGAATACAGCCGCTACAACAACAACGTCACCAACTACTACGCACCGGACCAGTTCCGCGCCAGCGACCACGACCCCGTGGTGGTGGGCATGGACCTGAAGTCCGCACCCGCCAGCGTTGACCTGAACTTCCTGGGCATCAACGATTTCCACGGCCGGATCGACACCAACACCGTCCAGTTCGCCGGAACCATAGAGAAGCTGCGTGCAGCTGCCGCCCCCGGGGCAACAGCATTCCTCTCCGCCGGCGACAACATCGGCGCGTCCCTGTTTGCCTCCGCCGTGGCCAAGGACCAGCCCACCATCGATGTGCTGAACGCCCTTGAACTGAAGGCCTCGGCAGTGGGCAACCACGAGTTCGACGGCGGCTGGGCTGACCTGCGCGACCGAGTCATCGCGGACGGCAGCAACGCCAAGTTCCCGTACCTCGGGGCGAACGTGTACCGGAAGGGCACCACGGAGCCGGTCCTGCCGGAGTACACGGTGCTGGACATGAACGGCATCAAGGTGGCCGTCATCGGCACCGTCACCCAGGAGGTCCCCTCCCTGGTGACACCCGCCGGGATCGCCGACCTCGAGTTCGGTGACCCGGTGGAGGCCATCAACCGGGCCGCTGCGAAGATCAAGGCAGGCAACCTCGCCGACGTCATCATCGTGGAAAACCACGACGGCGCCGGGTCCGGTGTGGTGGAAGGGTCCACGCTGGAGCAGGAAGTTTCCGCCGGCGGCCCGTTCGCCAAGCTGGTCACCGAGACCTCCGCGGACGTTGACGCCATCTTCACCGGCCACACGCACAAGGAATACGCCTGGGACGCCCCCGTCCCCGGTGTGCAGGGCAAGACCCGCCCCATCGTGCAGACCGGCAACTACGGCGAGAACGTGGGCCAGATCCAGCTGACGGTGGATACCGCCACCAAGGATGTCACCGGTTACAAGGCCGGCAACGTCAAGCGGACCACTGACCCGGCGGCGGACCTGATCGCGGCATACCCGCGCGTGGCTGCGGTGGACGGCATCGTGCAGAAGGCCCTGGCAGCCTCAGCCGAGGTGGGCAACCAGCCGGTCGGCTCGGTCACCAAGGACATCACCACCGCCTTCAGCACCGACGCCACCGGCACGGCGAAGCGCGACGACCGCGGCAGCGAGTCCACCCTGGGCAACCTGGTGGCCGACTCGCTGCTCGATTCGCTGAAGCCGGCCGAACTGGGCGGGGCCGAGATCGGCGTCGTGAACCCCGGCGGCCTCCGCAACGAGCTGTACTACGCTCCGGACGGAACCATCACCTACGCCGAAGCGAACGCCGTGCTGCCGTTCGTGAACAAC
This sequence comes from Pseudarthrobacter sp. 10T415, assembly GCF_056394175.1. Classification (NCBI taxonomy): domain Bacteria; kingdom Bacillati; phylum Actinomycetota; class Actinomycetes; order Micrococcales; family Micrococcaceae; genus Pseudarthrobacter; species Pseudarthrobacter sp. 10T415. The sequence goes on from NZ_JBFTHJ010000017.1 coordinate 49,415, forward strand.
CTCTGGACCACCTCCCTGACCGGAGCGCAGTTCAAGACCCTGCTGGAGCAGCAATGGCAGACCAACGCGGACGGCACGGTCCCCAGCCGCGCCTACCTGCAGCTTGGCCTGTCCAAGAACGTGAACTACACCTACGACGCCGCCCGCGCCGCCGGTGACAGGATCACGTCGGTCCGGGTCAACGGTGAAGTGCTGGATCCTGCCAAGTCCTACCGGGTGGGCACGTTCAGCTTCCTGGCAACCGGCGGCGACAACTTCCGGGTCTTCACCCAGGGAGCCAATACACGGGACTCCGGACTCGTGGACCGGGACGCGTGGATCGGCTACCTGCAGAAGAGCAGCCCGGTGTCCCCGGACTTTGCCCGGCGTTCCGTGGCCGTCACCAACACCACGGCGGCGACGGTCAAGCCCGGCGAAACGGTCAACCTGGCGGTCTCCAAGCTGGACCTGACCTCGCTGGGCAGCCCGGTGAACACTGCCCTGACCGGCGTTTTCACCGATTCGGCCGGCAAGGCCACCCAGGTGGGAACGGTTCCGGTATCGGCAGGGTCCGCCACTGTCAGCCTTGTCGTTCCGTCAGGTGCCGCCGCCGGCACGGCAACGCTGGTGCTCACCGCGGCGGAGTCCGGAACAAAGGTGACCGTAGCGGTTCAGGTGGCAGCCACCACGCCGCTGCCGCCCGCGTGCACGGCACCCACCAAGCCTGCCAAGTGGTACGACGTCCTGGGATGGATCCGTTACGGCATTGCCTGGCTCCAGTACCAGCAGTGCCTGCGCGGCTGATGCTGCGCCGGTAAGTCGTAGAACACCAAAAGGGGTGTCCCTCCCGGCCAGTTGGCCGGGAGGGGCACTCCTTTTCATTGCGCGGAGATCCTGGACAGATAGCGGTGACTTCCGCGCCGCTCAGCCCGCGGTACGTGCTCAAAAACTCAGGGGACGACGACGGTTTCCGAGTACGTGGACGAGTCGCCCTTGATGGAGGTGCTGCTGCGCCGGGTTATTTCCCGGGCGGAAGACGCGCTGTTACGCGGCGCCCAGGATGGCCTGTGCGATTTCGTCGGCGTCCCGGAGGGTGCGCTGGCCGCTGCGGTAGGCCGGGGTGCCCGGCTGGTGCGCCTCGGCGGCGATGGCGGTTCCCCACTGGGCGGACGAAAGTTGCAGGCCCAGCACGTACATCCCCTCGGTGACCGACCCGTTGGCGGCGAGGGGCCGGTACGGGTGCGGTTCCACGTCCAGGCCGGTGGACTGCACCGGCGCCCCCTCGGCGGTCATCATGTGCCTGGACCGGACCAGCCCGTCCTTGAGCAGCTGTTGCAGGAGCGGAGAGTCGTTGGCAGAGACCCGGTTGCCGGGCGCGAGGGCCTCCACCATGGTCCGGGCGGCGGCGGGCGGGCCCTCAACCCAGGGTGAGGCTGCGGTGAAGGTTCCGGCCTTGCGGTCCACGCCGAATTTCGGATCCGGACCCACAAAGCTGACGATGCCGGCCCTCGCCAGCGCTGCCAGCTGCTCCGAGCGCAGCGCAGGCGGCCCGCTGGCCAGCCCTTCCACGAACGACTCGAACCAGCCACGCAGGCCGGCCACCCAGGATTCGTCGGTGATGCCGCCGTCGGCCACTGCCGTTTTGAGGACGGCGCGGCCGTGGTGCAGGGCACCGATGGCCATCTTCACGGGGTCATCCTCGCCGAGCGAGGAACGGCGGGCGTCGTCGAGGAGGAACTCGACGACGGCGGCGTCCTGCTCGGCGCGCGACGCGAAAGTGCGTCCCGCCAAAGGCGCGGCGAGCCCCGGAAGGTCCAGCCGGTGCCGCGGCCCCACGTGGATGGCCAGCACGCTGTCCACGGCGTCTTCCCAGTTGGCGGCGCTGTGCGCGTGCGGGTGCAGGGCTTCCTCAAGGGCGGCTAGGAACGCTGCACTGTCCGGGACCGCGCCGGGCTGCGCGCGGACCAGCGTTGAGTAGTAGGCCCAGAGGGTGTCGCGGTGCAGGAGGGGCCAGAGGTCGTGGTCGAACCCCGGACGGATACCGGCAGCCTCGAACCGGTCCAGGGCAGCCTCCGTGAGGTAGCGGAGGGTGACCGAGGAGGCGTAATAGCCTTCCAGCGCCGCTTTGGCCCGGTAGGGGGTCCCCCTGCGGGAGGCGGCGATGATGAACGGTTCCTGGCCGGAGGGCTCATACTCCAGCCGCCCGGCCGGGCCGCCGGCGGTGAATTTGCCGCCGCGGCCCTCGGTCAGCTGGACCATCGTGTCAAAGAAGTTCAACCCCATGCCGCGCACCAGGACCGGTTCACCGGCCGGAATTACGGCCCAGTCCACGTCAGCCGGAACGGCCGGCGGCAGGTACCGCAGGCCCAGCTGCCCCGCGGAGGCCTGCAGTTCGCGCTGTTCGGGATTGAGCCTGGACGGGATGTGCCCGAGGGCCAGCACCACCGAATCGGCGCGGATCGCCGCCCCGGTGGCCAGGTCGACGTCGAACGTTCCGTCTCCCACCGGGTGCACCGACAGCGCGGACGTCTCGTGGAATTCGATGGTGACGCCGTCGGGCGCCTCGGCGAGCAGGTCCGCCAGCGTGGAGCGCAGGTACCGGCCGTAGATCGCACGGCTGGGGAAGTCGTTGGACCCGAGCACTGCGAGTTCGGCGAGTTCCTCCGCGGTGAGGGACGGAAGCGGATCCTGCTGCTGCCGTTCACGCCAGCGGTCGAACGTGGTCCCGGCGACGGCGGCCGGCAGGTCGGGATCCTCGGGAATCAGCGTGGGATAGAAGGACTGCGTGTTCATCAGGAACAGCCGCGACTGCCCCGGCTGCCAGACATGCCCCGGCCCCGCGGGGTAGGGGTCGATGACGTCGATGTGGAGCCGGACGGCAGCCCTGCCTCCCCGTTCGGCCCGGTGGCTGGCGTGGGCGAGCAGGCGCTCCAGGACACTGGTGCCCCTGGGGCCGGCACCGATGATGGCGGTCCGGGTGCTCTGCGTATTTTCCACGCCTTCCAGAGTACGGGCTTGCGTTGAAGAGGGAGGGCTGGCCGCTTGACTTGCCACCCCCGAGCGGATGTTGTTTGGATGGGGCGCATGACCACCACTGCAGCTGATTCAGCGTCCGGCCACGGCAACACCCCCACGGACGGCAGGCCTGCGGGCACCGGCCCCGGCGGCAACGGCGGCCTTGGCGGCCTCGCGCCGGAGCCAACCGACGAAAATGTGTGGCTCGAGGAGATCTACGGCGAAGAGCCGCTCGCCTGGGTCAAGGAGCAGAACTCACGCACGGAAGACCTCCTGGAGGACGCCGACTACGCCGAGCTCGAGGGCAGCATCCTGGAGGTGCTGGACTCCACCGACAGGATCGCCATGGTAGGCAAGCGCGGCGACTGGTACTACAACTTCTGGAAGGACCGGGACAACCCCAAGGGCCTGTGGCGCCGCACCACGTGGGAAAGCTACTGCACGGAGTCCCCCGAGTGGGACGTCCTGCTGGACGTGGACGCCCTGGCAGCCGCCGAGGGCGAGGAGTGGGTGTTCCACGGCGCCACGTTCCTCCGGCCGGCCGCGGGCGAGCCTTACCGGCACGCGCTGCTGGCGCTCTCCCCCGACGGCGGCGACGCGAACCGGTTCCGGGAGTTCGACGTCGAATCCCGCACGTTTATTGACCCGGCGGTGGGCGGTTTTGACCTGCCGACGGCGAAGGGCAACGTGTCCTGGCTGGACGCGGACACCCTCCTGGTCTCCTCCACGGCGGACGGGCTGCCCAGGACGGCGTCCTCCTACGCCCGGACCGGTGTCACCCTGAAACGCGGCGAAACCCTGGCCGGCGCACCCCGGCTGTTCGAGGTTCCCGAACAGCACATGATGGCCGTGGTGGCGCACGACTCCACCCCCGGTTTCGAACGCACCTTCGCCGTGGACTACATCGACTTCTTCAACCGGACAAACCTGGTGCTGCGCGACGGTTCATGGGTGGCCATCGACGTTCCCACCGACGTCAACGTCAGCGCACACCGCGAATGGCTGCTGTTCCGCCCGCAGCGGGACTGGGCGCTGGATGGCACCACCTATCCGGCCGGCGCCCTGCTGGCCGCCAATTTCGAGGACTATCTGGCCGGAGCACGCGACCTCGTGGTGCTGTTCACGCCGGACGCCCACACGTCCCTGCAGTCGTGGAGCTGGACGCGGAACTTCCTGCTCCTCAACCTTCTGAGGGACGTGTCCTCGGAAATCCGGGTGCTGGACCCGTCCCGCCCGGCCGATGCCGCCGACGGGTCCTTCGGGGACGGCTCCGCCTGGGCCTCCACGCTCCTGGACGCCTGCCCGCCGCTGCATGACGTCAACGCCTATGCCGTGGACGATGAGGATGAAGCAGCGGCCGACGGCGGTGCGGGCGACGACTTCTGGCTGATCGCCACCGGATTCACCACGCCCAGCACGCTGATGCGCGGCACGCTGGAACGTGGCCGAGACGATGCCGGGACGCACGGCGTGGTGAGCCGGCACACGGAGGTGAAGTCCTCGCCGTCGTTCTTCTCCGACGCCGAGTACGAGGTCCAGCAGCACTTCGCGGTCTCCGACGACGGCACCCGGGTTCCGTACTTCCAGGTCTCCTCCCACAACCTGCCCCTCGACGGCCAGAACCCCACCCAGCTCTCCGGCTACGGCGGCTTCGAGGTCTCCCGGACGCCCGCCTACAGCGGAACGGTGGGGCGGGCCTGGCTGGAGCGGCGGACCACCGGCCTGCCGGTCGACGGCGGGGAGGCACCGCATTCGCGCGGCGGCGTCTACGTGGTGGCGAACATCCGCGGCGGCGGCGAGTACGGGCCGGCGTGGCACCGCGCCGCGCTGCAGGAAAACCGGCACAAAGCCTACGAGGACTTCGCCGCGGTGGCGCGGGACCTGATTTCCCGCGGCGTCACCTCCCGCGAGCGCCTGGGCTGCGTGGGCGGCTCGAACGGCGGGCTGCTGGTGGGCAACATGCTGACCCGCTACCCCGACCTGTTCCGGGCCGTGTCCTGTGGCGTGCCGCTGCTGGACATGCGCCGGTACACCAAGCTGTCCGCCGGGCACTCCTGGATCGCCGAATACGGGGACCCGGACGTGGCGGAGCAGTGGGAGTACATCCGGACGTTCTCCCCGTACCACCTGCTCAAGGACGGCATCGAATACCCGGAAACGTTCATCTGGACGGCCACCTCGGATGACCGGGTGGGCCCCGTGCAGGCACGGAAGATGGCTGCCCGCATGCTCGCCATGGGCATACCCAACGTCTGGTTCCACGAAGCACTGGAGGGCGGCCACGCGGGAGCATCGGACAACCGGCAGGCGGCAGCTTTGCAGGCCCGCAGCCAGCACTTCCTGTGGAAGGCGCTGGCGGGCGGAACGTCGTGACGGCGGTGCCCGCGCCGGGGGTGCCCGCGCCGGGGGTTCCTAGGCCTGGGGTTCCTGGGCTTGAAGTGCCTGGGGCTGAGGTCTCGGTGCCGCCTGCTGTCTCGGTCCGCAGGGCTGTTACCACGGATGTGGAGCGGCTTGCAGACGTGCACATCCGTTGCTGGCAGGAAACCTACCGCGGGATGCTGTCCGATGCGTTCCTGGCGGCGGCTGACCGGGACGGCCGGCTGGCGCTGTGGCGGCACCTCCTGGACCGGCCGGACCCCGCCGAAGCGTGGGTGGCGTGCGACGGCGACACGGTGGTGGGCTTCGCCGGTATCCGTTCAGTTCCCGCACCGGATTCCCCGGAAGGACATCCGCCACCGGTGTCCGGCGCCCTGGAACTGTGGGGGCTGTACCTGTTGGCATCCCACCAGGGCTTGGGCCTTGGCCGGCAGCTGCTTGGCGCCGCCCTGGGCACCCGGGCTGCGAGCCTGTGGGTGGCCGCTGGCAACAGCCGGGCCATCGGCTTCTACCGCCGCTTTGGCTTCCAACCGGACGGCGTGGCCGACACTTTGGCGAACTGGGAGGACCTGCCCGAGTTCAGGATGGTGCGCCCGGTCCAGCCCGCTGCCTAGGCTGAACGGCCCCGGCCAGCCTTCCGCATCGCAGGGCCGCAGCCGTTTTGCACTGCATGGCCGGATCTGCGTATCCTTGGTGGGCTAGGAATAGCAATTGGAGACGTGCCAGAGCGGCCGAATGGGCTTCACTGCTAATGAAGTGTGGGGCACAACTCCACCGGGGGTTCAAATCCCCCCGTCTCCGCGTTCGGCCCCGGTCCCTGGACCGGGGCCTTTTGCGTACCCGGGGGCGTTTTCCCGCGTGGTCCGGTCTGATTCCTGGCCTTGTTCGCGGATCAGAGCCTTGTCGGCACAGTCCTGCGAACAAGCTTCTGACCCGAGCGGCAAGACGCGAGTTCCCGACCCAAGCCAGCCAGACGACAGATCCCCCCACTCCTAAGCTTGTTCGCGGATCAGAGCCTTGTCGGCACAGTCCTGCGAACAAGCTTCTGACCCGAGTCCACCGGACGACAGATCTCCATCCGGCAACTCCGCTGCATTCCGGGGATCGGACGCACTCTGCTGGCGCAGGCTGCCTGGTGGCAGGATAAGCGGATGGCAGTAAGAGATCGGGCCCACGCGCAGGGGGACGCCGCGCAGGCATGGAGCCCGCGGCTGGCCCTCCTGGTGGCAGCAACCTTCTTCATGGAGTTCCTCGACGGGACCATCCTCACCACTGCCATCCCCAATATCTCAGCCGAGTTCCGTGTTCCCGCGGCAGACGTCAACATCACAATGACGGCCTACCTGCTCACCGTCGCCGTCGGCATTCCCATCAGCGGCTGGCTGGCCGAACGTTTCGGGGCAAGACGGATCTTCTGCCTGGCCGTTGCCATCTTCACCGTTGCTTCACTGGCCTGTGCCCTCAGCCAGGACCTCACCACGCTGACGCTGAGCCGCATCGCCCAGGGTGCCGGGGGCGCCATGATGGTTCCGGTGGGAACGCTGGTGGTGCTGCGGGGCACGCCTAAATCGGAGCTTTTGCGGGCCACAGCGTTCCTCGTCTGGCCCGGCCTGCTTGCGCCTGTCCTCGCACCCCTGGTGGGCGGTGCACTCACCACGTACCTGTCCTGGCACTGGATCTTCCTGATCAACCTCCCGCTGGGGCTGGCGGCCTTCCTTGCGGCCCTGCGCCTGGTCCCAACGTCTGCTGGCGATAAAGGCCGGCGGCTGGACTGGCCCGGGCTGTTCCTCACCACGCTGGGTGTCGGCGCCCTGGTGGTTGGCCTTGAACTGGCAAGCTCCCACCCGGACGGCCCCTGGGCGGGCATCAGTGCAGCAGCAGGTGCAGCCTCCCTGCTCGCGGCCGTGCTCTGGATGCGCCGTGCCAGCAACCCCCTGTTCAACCTGGACGTGTTCCGGACCCGCACGTTCCGCGCGATGGCCACCGGCGGATTCGTTTACCGGCTGACCATCAGCTCGGTTCCCTTCCTGCTGCCCCTGATGTTCCAGGCCGGTTTCGGGTGGACCCCCATCCACGCAGGCATCATGGTGGCCGCCGTCTTCATCGGCAACATCGGTATCAAACCGGCCACCACTCCCCTGATCCGCCGCTTCGGGTTCAAGGCCATGCTGGTGTTCGCGTCCCTCGCGTCAGCAGCCACTTTTGCGCTGTGCGCGCTGCTGACCCCGGAGACTCCGCAGGTGCTGACGTTTGCCCTGCTGGTCTGCAGCGGGGCGTTCCGCTCCATCGGGTTCTCGTCCTACGCGTCGGTGCAGTACGCCGATATCGTCCCCGCGCAGTTGACGTCGGCCAACACCGTTTCGGCAACGCTGGTGCAGCTCGCCACGGGTGCCGGGATCGCAGTAGCTGCCTTGCTGATCCGCATCTTCGACGGACTTGGCTCATTTCCCCAGGATGACGCAGGTCCGTACCGCGGAGCCTTTCTGGCCATGGCAGTCCTGATGCTGGCCAGCACCGTGGACAGTGTCCTGCTCCCGCGGCATGCGGGAGCAGCGGTCAGCCGGCCTGCGCCAGAACCAGCGGAAGCACAGCCCCGGCCCCGGCCTGCCGAAGGGCGCGCCCCGCGACCGTAAGGGTCCACCGGCTGTCCGCCAGGTCGTCGATCAGCATCACGCTCTGCCCCTGGATGGAACCCAACGCCGCTTCGAGCTCGGGGCCAACCACCACCCGGTCCCAGACCCCGGCCAACCGGTAGGCGCTGTTGCCGCCGCGGCTTCCTGTGGGGCCGCCGTGGGCCAACTGCAGGGCGCCGAGATAGGGGATGCGGCCAATGTCCGAAATCCCGCGGGCGAGGGATTCCACCAGCTGCGGTTTGCTGCGCGACGGCATGCTCACGATCGCCGCAGGCCGGCCTCCACCGCTCCAGCCCGCCGTCCGGGAGTCACCTGTTCCCCACTCCCGCAGGACCTGGACGCAGGCCTGCAGCATGGCAGGGTCCACCGGACGGTCTTCCGCGCCGGCGGCGAAGATGGTCCGCAGGGCACCGCCCCAGCCAAGGTCGGTCAGCCTGGCCAGGACGCGGCCCTCTGACAGCGCCTCCGGCGGCTTGATCTTTCCCTTGACCGGAACGCCCAGCCGGTCCATCCCGCTGGGCCACTGCAGCCGCGGCTCAAGGACGCCGCCGGCCCTGCTGAGCGTCTGCCCGGCCGCGTTCGTGGCATCAGCTGCGACGTCGGCGGGGAACCACTGCCCGGCGCAGTTGTCGCACCGGCCACAGGCGTGGGCGGTCTCATCATCAAGGACGGACGTGATGTATTCCATCCGGCACCCGGCAGTGTCCTGGTAGATGATCATGGAGTCCTGTTCATCCACCCGGGCCTCGGCAATGCGCTGGTACCGCTCCGCGTCATAGACCCACGGCCGCCCGGTGGAACGCCAGCCACCGCCTACCCTTTCCACGGCCCCATCCACCGAGAGGACCTTGAGCAGCAACTCAAGCGGGGTCCGGCGCAGGTCCACCCGTGCCTCCAGCGCCACGGTGGACACGGCACTTCCCGCGTCGGCGAGCGCCGTCAGGACAGCGGCAGCTTTCTCCTCCGACGGCATGGACGCGGTGGCGAAGTACTGCCAGATGTCGCGGTCCTCGGAGCCCGGCAAGAGCAGGACATCGGCGTTGGCGGCTCCACGCCCTGCACGGCCCACCTGCTGGTAGTAGGCAACCGGCGACGACGGCGCCCCGAGGTGGACCACGAACCCGAGGTCCGGCTTGTCGAAGCCCATGCCCAGAGCGGACGTGGCCACCAGGGCCTTGACCTGGTTGTCCTTGAGCAGCTGCTCGGCGCGCTCCCGGTCTGCGGGGTCGGTGCGGCCGGTGTAGGACAGCACTTCGTGGCCCGCCTCCGCCAGGAGCCGGGCGGTGTCCTCGGCGGCGGAAACGGTCAGGGTGTAGATGATGCCGCTGCCGGGCAGGTCCGACAGGTGGGTCAGCAGCCACCCGAGGCGCTGGCGGGCGTCAGGGAGCGCCAGGACGCCGAGCCGCAGCGAATCGCGGCCGAGGGCCCCGCGGATGGTCAGGACGCCGGCACCCAGTTGCTCTTCGATGTCGTGGACCACGCGGGAGTTGGCGGTGGCCGTGGTGGCCAGAACCGGCACCGAGTCCGGCAACTGCTCGATGAGGTCTGCGATCCGGCGGTAATCAGGACGGAAGTCGTGGCCCCAGTCCGAGATGCAGTGCGCTTCATCGATGACCAGCAGTCCGGTGCGCCGGATCAGTTCCGGCAGCTGGTTTTCCCGGAAAGAGGGGTTGGTCAAACGTTCCGGCGAGACCAGGAGAACGTCAACCTGGTCCGCCGCAAGCTGTTCGCGGACGGTGTCCCACTCCAGCTGGTTTGCCGAGTTGATGGCGACGGCCCGGACACCGGCCCTGGCGGCAGCGGCCACCTGGTCACGCATGAGCGCCAGCAACGGCGACACGATCAGGGTGGGGCCGGCCCCGCGGCGGCGCAGCAGGAGGGACGCCACGAAGTAGACAGCCGACTTGCCCCACCCGGTGCGCTGGACCACCAAAGCCCGCCGGCCGCCGTCGACCAATGCCTCAATGGCCTCGTACTGGCCGTCGTGGAAATCTGCCCCCGGGTTTCCCACCAGCTCACGCAGCACAGCCAGCGCCTGGCTGTGGGTGCCGGTGCCGGAACCGCCCGGAGGGGACGGCTGCGCAAAGGAAGCGGCAGCCCCAAAATCAGCGTCAGAATCAGTATCGGTCTGGGAAAGGGTGGCGTTCCGGTTTTCAACCATTGATTCAGTATCCCAGCCGCCCCTGACAACCGGCTTACGCCCAACAGTTATGTGGAAAGGCCCACAGATCCCTTCCGTCACAATCGCCAGCCCCGTCTCCCCCTCCACAGGCACCGCACGGGTCCACGTAAGATAAAGCCCGTGACTAGCGAACAGACAACGACTTTTGACCTTTCGGCATCCTTCAAGGCCTACGACGTCCGTGGCATTGTGGGCGAATCGATCACCGCCGAAATCGTCGAAGCCGTGGGGGCCGCTTTCGTGGACGTCCTGCAGCTCGAAGGCCAGACCATCCTGGTGGGCGGCGACATGCGCCCCTCCTCGCCCGAGTTCAGCAAAGCCTTCGCCGACGGTGCTGCCACCCGCGGCGCCAACGTGGAACTGCTGGACCTGATTTCCACTGATGAGCTCTACTTCGCCTGCGGCCTCCTCAACCGGGCCGGGGCCACCTTCACCGCAAGCCACAACCCCGCCGGCTACAACGGCATCAAGATGTCCAAGGCCGGCGCTGTCCCCATCTCCTCCGAAACCGGCCTGAAGGACGTCCAGTCCCTGGCCGAGCACTACCTCAGCACGGGGACCATCCCGGCAGCCGGCCAGCGCGGCCAGATCGGTGTGCGCGACGTCCTGAAGGAGTACTCCGAGTACCTCCGCAAGCTGGTGGACCTCTCGGGATCCCGCCGCCTGAAGGTTGTGGTGGACGCCGGAAACGGCATGGCCGGGCTGACCACGCCCGCCGTTCTGGGTGACGCCCTGCTGCCCAAGCTGCCGTTCGACATCATCCCGCTGTACTTCGAACTGGACGGTTCCTTCCCGAACCACCCCGCCAACCCGCTGGAACCGGAAAACCTCCGGGACCTGCAGGCCGCTGTCATCGAACACGGCGCGGACATCGGGCTGGCCTTCGACGGCGACGCCGACCGCTGCTTCGTGGTGGACGAGAAGGGCGAGCCCGTCTCGCCGTCGGCCGTTACCGGCATGGTCGCCCGGCGCGAAATTGCCCGTGCGAAGGCCCAGGGCGAAGCCACCCCCACGATCATCCACAACCTCCTCACCTCCCGCGCGGTGGCCGAGCTGGTGGAGCACGACGGCGGTCGGGCCGTCCGTACGCGCGTGGGCCACTCCTTCATCAAGGCAGTCATGGCCGAGGAAGGCGCGGTGTTCGGCGGCGAGCACTCGGCACACTTCTACTTCCGCGACTTCTGGAACGCGGACACCGGCATGCTGGCGGCCATGCACGTCCTGGCCGCGCTGGGTGAGCAGGACGGCCCGCTGTCCGAGCTCGGCCGCGAGTACGAGCCCTACGTCAGCTCCGGGGAGATCAACTCCGAGGTGGAGGATAAGCCGGCCGCCGTCGAGCGCGTGCGTGCAGACTTCGCCGGCGAGGACATCACCATCGACACCCTTGACGGCAGCACCTTCACGGCCAACGACGGCAGCTACTGGTTCAACCTGCGCCCGTCCAACACAGAACCTTTCCTGCGGCTCAACGCCGAAGCGACAGACCGGGCCACGATGGAACGGGTCCGGGACCGGGTCCTGGCCCTCGTGCGGGCCTAACCCGTGGCCGACCATACCGGGCCCGCCACGGCGGGGCAGGAAAGCTGGCGGGAGTCTGTCCCCGAAGCCACGGCGACCGACCTTGAAAACCTCCTCGGAACCGGCGTCAGCGCCGCCCAGGAGCAGCTTCAGCGCGCCGGCGGCTTCCTCCCGTTCGCCCTCACGGTGCAGAACGACGGCGAGGTGCGGCTGGTGGCCGTCTCCCCGGCGGATGCCGAGGACGGAAGCGGCGCCGAGTTCGACGCTGACGCCATGATCAGCGACCTGAACGCGCTGTTGCGGCAGAACCGGGACGATTACCGCGCCGCTGCCCTGGTGTGCGACATCCTGCTGGTGGAGGAGGACTCCGACGCCATCCACGTTGCCGCCGAGCACCGGGACGGCTCGGTTTTCGCCGCCGTGCTTCCCTACGCGGCCAACGCTGCAACCCAAACCTGGGAGTTCGGCCAGCTGGAGGCCGACACCAACGAGCCCGCCATCTGGGTGGACTAGACCAGGCGCCGCGCCATGAAAATCAACGCGTTTGCCGACGTCAGCCTGCGGGCACTGATGGTGCTGGCGGCCGTTCCGGGCGGCCAGCTCCTGACCACGCAGAACATCGCGGACTCCGTGGGGACGCCGTACAACCACGTCAGCAAGGCCATGGCCAGGCTCCGCACCATGGGGCTGATCGACGTGGAGCGGGGCCGCACCGGTGGTTCCCGGCTGAGCAGTGCCGGCAGGACGGCCACCGTGGGACAGATCCTGCGCGAGCTCGATACCCGCACGGACCCGGCCGACTGCATGGCCGCCACGGGCAATTGCCCCTTGATCAATGAATGCAAGCTGCGCGCAGCCCTGGCCCGGGCACGCGAGGCGTTCTACCGTGAGCTTGATCCGGTAGTCATTGCCGATCTTCCGGGGTCCCGCCAAATGGCGCCGGTTTTCGAGATGATTGGCCTCCGCCCGGGACTGCTGGGACCGCTCCGTCCCAGCGTGCAGCCGGGGCCGTAGCTGGCCTCAACCACCCCTTACAGCCGGGAGCTTTCTCCCAGTTTGATTTCAAACTTCTACGAGGTGTAGAACTGAGGCAGAAATACTCGCATTTCAAATGCAAGCATTTTGTAAAGGCCGGACAAAGGCCCCGGTCCCAACCTCAGGAGTCCGCAATGCTCTCGGATAAATCCCGCCCCGTCATCGAAGCCACACTGCCGCTGGTGGGGTCACGGATCGGCGACATTACGCCCAAGTTCTACGCCCGCCTGTTCGCCGCACACCCGGAACTCCTCGACGGCCTCTTCAGCCGCTCCAACCAGCGCAACGGCAGCCAGCAGCAGGCCCTTGCCGGAAGCATCGCCGCTTTCGCCACCCACCTGGTCAACAACCCGGGCACCCTGCCGGAAACCGTCCTGTCCCGCATTGCCCACCGCCACGCTTCCCTCGGCATCACCGAACCGCAGTACAAGGTGGTCTACGAGCACCTGTTCGCAGCGATCGCCGAGGACCTGGCCGAGGTCATCACCCCGGAGATCGCAGAAGCCTGGACCGAGGTCTATTGGCTCATGGCAGACGCGCTTATCAAGCTGGAAAAAGGCCTGTACGCGGCCCAGGCCAACGGCAGGATGTGGGCGCCGTGGCGCGTGGCCGCAAAGACGCCGGCCGGCGTCGGATCCATGACGTTCACCCTGGAACCAGCCGACGACACCCCCATCACCGAAGCACTTCCGGGCCAGTACGTAAGCGTCAAGGTCCAGCTTCCGGACGGCCTGCGCCAGGTGCGCCAGTACTCCCTGTCGGGCGAAGCCGGCACCAGCCGCAGCTTCACCACCAAGAAGGACGACGGCGGTGAGGTCTCCCCTGTCCTGCACAACAATGTCCAGGTGGGCGACATTCTCGATATCTCGAACCCCTACGGCGAAATCACGCTCAAGGAAGGCGACGGCCCGGTGGTCCTGGCCTCCGCCGGCATCGGCTGCACCCCCACGGCCTCCATCCTGCGCTCGCTCGCCGAAACCGGCTCCGACCGCCAGGTCCTCGTGCTGCACGCAGAGAGCACCCTGGACAGCTGGGCCCTGCGCGGCCAGATGACGGACGACGTCGAGCGCCTGCAAGGTGCCGAGCTGCAGCTGTGGCTGGAGCAGCCGATGGACGGTGCGAAGGAAGGATTCATGTCCCTGCGCGAAGTGGACCTTCCCGCCGATGCGTCCCTCTACCTGTGCGGTCCGCTGCCGTTCATGAAGAACATCCGCAACGAGGCCATCAACGCCGGCATCCCGGCAACCCGCATCCACTACGAAGTCTTCGGCCCGGACATCTGGCAGGCCAGCTGAGACACGTCGGTTGTCCCCACCGGCCCCTGCGCCAGCCCAAAAGGGCCGTCGCGGGCAGTCGATGGGTAAGTTTTAAAGGGAACGACGGCGGCCCCSCACCTTTTTCGCAAAAGGTGCGGGGCCGCCGTCGTACTCAGCGAAGAACTCCTAGGCCAGGCGGGACTTCAGGCCGCTCAGCTCGGACTGCAGCGCCTGCGGCAGCGAGCCGCCAAAGTTGTCGAACCATTCCTCAATGGAGGCCAGCTCGGTGGCCCATTCTGCGGGGTCGACCTTGACGGCTTCCTCCACCTGGGCGGGAGTCATGTCCAGGCCTTCGAGGTCAATGGCCTCGCCGGTGGGTACAAATCCGATGGGTGTTTCGACGGCGTCGGCCTTGCCCTCGAGGCGCTCGATGGCCCACTTGAGGACACGGGCGTTGTCGCCGAACCCGGGCCAGGCGAAGCCGCCTTCGGAGTTCCGGCGGAACCAGTTGACCAGGAAGATCTTGGGCAGCCGTTCCGGGTTGGCCTTGGCGGACAGGTTGACCCAGTGGTTCAGGTAGTCGCCTGCGTCGTAGCCGATGAAGGGCAGCATGGCCATCGGGTCGCGGCGGACCACGCCCACCGCACCGGCTGCAGCTGCAGTGGTTTCGGAGGACAGTGTGGAGCCCATGAAGATGCCGTTGGACCAACTGCGGGCCTCGGTCACCAGCGGGATGGTGGTCTTGCGGCGGCCGCCGAACAGGATGGCGGACAGCTCCACGCCCTCGGGGCTGTTGTATTCCTCGGCGAGCATGTCGATCTGGTCGATCGGAGTGCAGAAGCGGGAGTTCGGGTGCGCAGCGGGCTTGTCCGAGTCGGGCGTCCAGGAGTTGCCCTGCCAGTCGGTGAGGTGCGCAGGGGTTTCCTCGGTCATACCCTCCCACCACACGCCGCCGTCGTCGGTCATCGCAACGTTGGTGAAGATGCTGTTGCCCTTGGCGATGGCGCGCATGGCGTTGGGGTTGGTGCCCCAGCCGGTACCGGGGGCCACACCGAACAGGCCGGCTTCGGGGTTAACGGCGCGGAGCTCGCCTTCCTTGCCGAAACGCATCCAGGTGATGTCGTCGCCGAGGGTCTCCACCTTCCAGCCGCTGATGGTGGGATCAAGCAGCGCAAGGTTGGTCTTGCCGCAGGCGGACGGGAAGGCGGCGGAGACGTAGTACGTCTTCTGCTCGGGCGAGGTGAGCTTGAGGATGAGCATGTGCTCGGCCAGCCAGCCCTCGTCGCGGGCCATGACGGAAGCGATGCGAAGGGCGTAGCACTTCTTGCCGAGCAGGGCGTTGCCGCCGTAACCGGAGCCGAACGACCAGATGGAGCGCTCTTCCGGGAAGTGGACAATCCACTTGTCCGGGTTGCACGGCCAGGGCACGTCGGCCTGGCCCTGCTCCAGCGGCGCACCCAGGGAGTGCAGGGCCGGAACGAAGAAGGCGTTGGTCTCGGTGATGCGGTTCAGGACATCGGTGCCGATGCGGGCCATGATGCGCATCGAGGCCACAACGTAAGCGCTGTCGGTGATTTCGACGCCGAACTTGGGGTCCTCCGCGTCAAGGTGGCCCATGAC
The DNA here is from genome assembly GCF_056394175.1 of Pseudarthrobacter sp. 10T415. Classification (NCBI taxonomy): domain Bacteria; kingdom Bacillati; phylum Actinomycetota; class Actinomycetes; order Micrococcales; family Micrococcaceae; genus Pseudarthrobacter; species Pseudarthrobacter sp. 10T415. Next base: position 65,029 of record NZ_JBFTHJ010000017.1, read on the forward strand.
GAAGGGGATGACGTACATGGTGCGGCCGCGCATGGAGCCAGCGAAGAGGCCGCGCAGCTTCTCCTTCATCTCCGTAGGAGCCATCCAGTTGTTGGTGAAGCCGGCGTCGCGCTTGTTCTCGGAGCAGATGAAGGTCTGCTCCTCGACCCGGGCGACGTCGGCCGGATCGGAGAAGGCTGCGAAGGAGTTGGGGAACAGGTCCTGGTTGAGCCTGGTCAGCGTGCCGGCGGCAACGAGTTCATCGGTGAGGCGCGTGTTCTCCTCTTCGGACCCGTCAACCCAGTAGATGCGGTCCGGCTGCGTCAGCTCAGCAACTTCTTCGACCCATGCCAGCAGTCCGGCATGTGTGGTGGGTGCTTCGTCAAGCAGCGGCTTCTGTGCCAGATCGCCCATTGTGGTTCCCTTCCTCGGGTTCATCGGTGTGTCCTAAATGCTATGGTCCGGACCAGTTCCGGTTTTCGGCAGTTTGCTTGCTACAACTTTGCTCAAAATGCGGATTCCGCGAGATTTCAAGGAATATTTGTGGAAAAGTCTACGATTAAGTGAGGAAGGTCACCTAGACCGGTCTAGTAGCGCAGATAACAGGGCTCTCGATTTGGCACTCCGTCGAGACTCGCGTAAAGTAATTCGAGTTCCAAGGAGAGCGGTTCTTCTCCGGGAACACGAGATGCGCCCATAGCTCAGCTGGATAGAGCGTCTGTCTACGGAACAGAAGGTCAGGGGTTCGAATCCCTTTGGGCGCACAAATGAGGTCCGCACCGGTTCGCCGGTGCGGACCTTCTGCTTTAAGTCTCGGTTTTCCAGGCTATCCACGCCCGCGGCAACGCCGCCAATCCCGGCCTAATTCGCGAGTCAGAACCTTCAAGGCCCAGATACGCGAACAAGGCCAGGATCCCCGAAGACTGCTCGGGGGCCGGCCACGACCTTGCGGACCAGCAAACTTCGCCACACGATGCGGCTACGAAGGCACCAGCCAACCTGCAAGCCCTGTCCTGCGGCCCGGCGTAGGCTGTCCCCATGATTCCTGAGCCTGCTGGGCGCGAGTATGACGTAGTAATAATCGGTGCCGGAGCTGCCGGCGAAAACGTGGCGGACCGTGTGGTCAAGGGCGGGCTCACCGCCGTACTCGTTGAGGCCGAACTTGTGGGCGGTGAATGCTCATACTGGGCCTGCATGCCGTCCAAGGCCCTGCTCCGGCCGGGCACCGCACTGCATGGGGCGCAGACGACACCCGGCGCCAAGGAAGCCGTCACCCGGACCCTGGATGCCAAAGCCGTCCTGTCCCGCAGGAACTACTTCACGTCCAACTGGCAGGACGACGGACAAGTGGAATGGGTCAAGGATTCCGGCATCGAGCTGGTCCGCGGCCACGCCTTCCTCACCGGGCCCAGGACTGTCGAGGTGGCCGGGCTGGACGGGACGGACCACCGGCTCAAGGCCCGGCACGCCGTGGTCCTGGCCACCGGATCGGTTCCCACCCAGCCGCCCATTGACGGGCTGGCGGACGTTCAGGTCTGGAGTAATCGGGAAGCCACCTCGGCCAGCGAGGTGCCGGCCCGGCTGGCAGTGCTGGGCGGCGGCGTGGCAGGAACCGAACTGGCCCAGGCCTTTGCCCGGTTGGGCTCGGCAGTAACGCTCATTGCGCGCAGCGGCCTGCTGGGAAGCTTCCCGGAAGAAGCCGCCGGGCTTGTTGCCGCCGGCCTGCGGGCTGACGGCGTGGACCTTCGCCTCCACACGTCCACGCAGCGGATCGGAATGGACGACGACGGGACGTTCAGTATCGAGCTCGGCGACGGTTCCAGCATCACGGCAGATAAGGTCCTGGTCTCCACGGGCCGGCACCCCGCCCTTGAGGGACTTGGCCTGGAAAGCGTCGGTTTCGGCGCGGACGCGGACGGGCGGCTGCTCCTTGAAACGGACAACACCGGACTGGTGCAGGCCGCCCAGGGTGACGGGGGCTGGCTGTATGCAGTGGGCGACGCCGCGGGCAAGAACCTCTATACACACCAGGGCAAATACGAGGCCCGCGCCACCGGGGACGCCATTGCAGCCCGCGCCAAGGGAGAACTGGATGGACGTCCGGCGGACTGGAGCCGCTTCGCCCAGACCGCCAACGATCACGCCGTCCCCGGGGTGGTCTTCACCGATCCGGAACTCGCAACGGTGGGCCAAAGTCTCCAGCGGGCCCGCAAGGACGGCTACAACGTCTCGTCAGTGGAGCTTCCCATCCAGGTTGCGGGGTCCTCGCTGCACTCCGAGAACTACGAGGGCTGGGCTCAGCTGGTCATCGACGAGGACCGGAAAGTCCTCCTGGGCGCCACTTTCGCCGGGCCGGACGTGGCCGAGCTCCTGCACGCGGCGACCATCGCCGTCGTGGGTGAAGTTCCGCTCCACCGGCTGTGGCATGCGGTTCCCGCCTACCCCACCATCAGTGAGGTGTGGCTGCGCCTGCTGGAGAAGTATGGGCTGTAGGACCATTATTTGAACTGACCGGTCAGTTTGGTTAGTCTTGGAGCAGACACTTTCTGTGAAAGGCCCCTCTTGCTCTCAGCACGCCAGCTTTCCGTCAAAGGCCGCCGCGATCCCCTGCTCCCTCCCACCACGCTTTCCGTGGAGCGGGGACAGCTCCTGCTGGTGGCCGGTGACCGCCAGGACCAGCGCACGGCCCTTGCCCTTGCCCTTAGCGGGCGGATGAAATCCACCGGCGGCTCTGTCGCCTGGGACGGGCAACAGCGCACCCGGCAGCTGCGGCTGGCCAGCGCCCTGGTGGACTCCCCCGGCGTGAACGAGCCGGAGGAGCACCTGAGCGTGCGCGACCTCGTGACGGAGGACCTTGCCCTGGTGCCACGCCGATACCGGGGTGCGCTGCTCAGCGGCCCCTGGCTCAAAGTGAACCGCTTCGAGGACATCGCGGGCCTCTGGACCGAACAGCTGGACCCCGCCCGGCGGCTGGAGCTGCTGACCGCCCTGGCGCTGGCCAACCCGCACACCGACCTCCTCGTGGTGGACTCTCCGGACAGGCACAGCGCGGACAACGCCGCTTGGCTGCCCCGCCTGCAGGAATTGGCGTCCGACGCCGGAAGGCCGCTCGCGGTCGTCGCCACCGTGCGCGCCCTCCCGCCATCGTGGGACGGCCCGTCCGCCGTGGTGGGCAACGATGCCGTGGCAAATGTGCCCGTGACGGAAACTGGCGAGCCGATCGATGGCGGGCAGGCTGCCCGCCACGAAGCTGCGTCCCGCGACGACGCGCTGCCGGAGCATCCGGACGAAGACGAAGCCCTTAACGTGGGTACCCGCGGCCATGGAAGCCGGGCCACCCCCGCACACACCGGGCAGCCTGTCCGGACCGATGAACTCGAAACCGAGGTTGCCAAGTGACAGTCATCCGGCTGGCCCGCTCCGAACTCAAGCGCATGACCGGCGGGCTGTTGCCCAAGCTGACTATCCTGGCGCTGACCATGGTCCCCCTCCTGTACGGGGCCGTCTACCTGTACGCCAACTGGAACCCCTACGGCCACCTGAACAACCTCGATGCCGCACTGGTGGTGGAGGATACGGGGGCCGGCAGCAGCGACGGTACCCGCCTGGAGGCCGGGGCGAAGGTGGCGGACAGCCTGGTGGAGGGCAACGTTTTCCACTGGATCCCGGTGGAAAGCTCCGCGGCAGCGGATGAGGGCGTCAGCAGCGGCCAGTATGCCTTTGCACTGAAGATCCCCAAGGACTTCTCCGCCAACCTTGCGTCCCCGGGCAGCTTCGATTCCGCGAGCCAGGCGATGCTCAACGTCACCACCAACGATGCGAACAACTACCTCCTCAGCACCATCGTGGACAAGCTGACCACTGCGGTTCACACCACGGTGGCCACCGAGGTGGGTGAGGAAACCGCGAACCAGCTGCTCACCGGCTTCGGAACCATCCACACCCAAATGGTGAAAGCAGCCGACGGCGCGGGGCAGCTGGCGGACGGCGTTGCCTCCCTCCGCGACGGTACCGTGACGCTGCACCAGGGAACCACGGATCTGAGCAGCGGAGCCTCCCAGCTCCAGGCGGGGCAGCTGAAGCTCCGGGACGGGGCCAACCAGCTCACCGACGGCGCCGGCCAGCTGAGCAGCGGGCTGTCGGTGTTGAAGGACAAGACGGGATCGCTCCCCACCGACTCGCAGACGCTTGCGTCCGGCGCCGCACAGGTTGCCGCCGGGAACGCCCAGCTCAACACCAAGGTCCAGGATGTGGCAACGCAGCTGGAGGCGGCGGACCAGGGCCTGCGGGCACGGGTGGTGGAGTCGAACAGCAGGCTGGTGGCTTCTGGCGTCCTGACGCAGGAGCAGGCCAACGCCATCCTTGCCGACTTCGATGCCGCGGCCACGTCCAGCCCGGTGGCTGCTGCCAAGGCGAAGCTGCAGTCGGACGCTGCCCAGATCCAGCAACTCGCCGACGGCTCCGAGGCCGTGAGCGTGGGCGCCGCGCAGCTGGCCGCCGCCACGCCCGCCCTGAAGGATGCCATCCGGCAGGCCTCCAGCGGCGCCGACCAGCTCCATACCGGTGCCGCCACGCTGGCCACCGGCGAGCAGGCAGCACTGGACGGTACCTCCAGCCTGGCCGCGGGGGCCCAGAAGCTCGATTCCGGCGCTGCCCAGCTGGCCGACGGTGCCGGCACGGCCGCGGACGGTTCACGCACGCTGGCCGACGAGATCGGCAAGGGTGCGGGGCAGGTTCCCAACCCCGACGACGCCCAGAAGGACAACCTGTCCAGGGTCATGGCGGATCCTGTGGCGGTCAGCAACGTTTCGCAGGCCAAGGCCAACTCGTACGGCGCCGGGCTGGCACCGTTCTTCCTCACGCTGGCCCTGTGGATTGGCATTTTCATGCTGGTGCAGGCCATGCGCCCCATCACCCAGCGGGCGCTGGCCTCCAACGCCCCGTCCTGGAAGATCGCCCTGGGCGGCTGGCTCCCCTTCCTGGCTGTATCCGTTGTGCAGGCGTCCCTGCTGACCCTGGTGGTGAACCTCGCCCTGGGCCTTAACCCCGCGCATCCGGTGATGATGTGGCTGTTCATGCTGGCGGCGGCCATGGCGTTCAGCGCCCTGATCCAGGGGATCGTTGCGCTGCTGGGCTCCCCCGGCAAGCTGGTGGTGCTCATCCTGCTGGTGCTCCAGCTCGTGTCCTCGGGAGGCACCTTCCCCTGGCAAACCACGCCGCAGCCCCTGCATGTGGTGCACGAGATCCTTCCCATGGGGTACGTGGTGACCGGAATGAGGCACCTGATATACGGGGCGGACCTGTCCATGATCCTGCCCACCGTGGCCGGGCTCCTGGGCTACACCCTGCTGGGTACCGTGATGTCCACGCTGGCAGTGCGCAAGAACAAATACTGGACCCTGAAGACGCTCAAGCCGGAGATTGCCGTATGAGCAAGGACCCGGAGGATACGGGCGCTGCCTTGGCAGACGGGGCAGCGGCAGACCGGGCCTTGGTAGACGGGGCAGCGGCACAGGTGGTCCTGGAAACGGCGGAAATGGGCACCCACCCGTTGGACGTTGCGAAGGCGCGGCGGCCGGCCCGGACCACGGCAACCCGGCAGAAGCTGTTCGACGCCTCCATGGCACTGATCGGCGAGCGCGGGGCCGCAAACGTGACGGTGGACGAAATCGCCGCCGCCGCAGGGGTTTCGAAAGGTACGGTCTACTACAACTTCGGCAGCAAGTCTGAGCTGATCGCCCAGCTGTTGAGGCATGGTGTGGACATCCTGAAGGCCAGGCTGCTGGGAGCGGCCGACGCCGGGAACCCCCGTTCCGGACGCCCGCGGAAGGCCAATGAGGCCGGCGCCGAAGCCGGGCGTTCCACTGGTTTGGGAGGGGATCCTTCCGTTTCGGACGGCGACCCCCTAGTGGCCATGGAGGCGATGATCGGGCAGGCCATGGATTTCATGGCCGAGTACCCGTCCTTCGCCCGGCTGTGGGTGAGCGAGAACTGGCGCATCCCCAGCGAGTGGCAGGGCACCTTCGCGGTACTTCGCGGGGAGCTGCTGGAGGTGGTGGGGCAGGCCGTGGACAACGTGGCGAAAGCCTACCCGGTGGACGAGTCCGTACCCCGCGGGAGCCTTGAAACGGCCATCTTCGGTGCCTGCTTCGTGGTGGGCCTGGACCGGCAGACCTACAACCCCGAACGCACCCGTGACCAAAGCGTTGCGGCAATCATGGCCATCATGCGCGGCTACGTCCTGAAGGATGCGCACCCTCGGGGATGATGGAGCACATGCGTCACATGGGCAACAGTGGAAAGTTTGCGGTCATTTGCGGCATCGTCGCGGCCGGGCTGCTGGTCCTGACCGGAATGACGCTCGCTGAACCGGTGTTCCTCGCGTTCCTCGGCGTCCTGGCGCTGGCCTACGTGGCCGCCGTCGCGGAGCTGCTGGTCCGGCGTCGACACCTGGCCCTCCTGGCAACGGGAGCGGGTACCAGCATCACTATCGCGTGCTCGCTCGCATTCCTGAGCACCTGGGAGCTGGCGTTCGACGGCGAGTCATCCTTCATCGGCACCCCGCTGCCCACGAACGATCCAGACAACTACTTCATGGTGGCCGCTGCCGCCGCTGCGGGGACCCTCGCGGTCCTCTTCCTGGGTGCCGCCTGGCCGTCCCGCCGTCGTACTGGCAGCGGTTCCAGGCCTGCGACGGGACGCAAGCCAGCGACTGCCGGCCGGCCCGCCGGGCGGCTAACTGCGCAGCCCGCACAGCGCCCGGGCGCCCAGAGGCCTGCACCGCAGCGGTCCGGTGCGCAGCGTTCCGGAGTCCAGAGGTCGGGGTCCCAGGGTTCGGCGGCTCAGCGTGCCCCGGGGACCCGGCCGCCGGCCAGGTTGCCGTCCACTCCTTCCCGGCGCCCGTCCCCGAAGTCCGGCAACGGCTCAACCACCGGCCGCTGAGGCGGCCTGCGCCTGAAGGTCACCACCGCCGTCGCCACACCTGCAAGGAGCAGCAGCCCGCCCGCAATTTCCGTTGGCGTGGGAATTTCCGCGAGGACCAGCCAGGCCGTGGCCATTCCCACCACCGGGACCAGCAGGGTGAAGGGAACAACGGCCGACGACGGGTGGCTGGCCAGCAGCCGGTTCCAGATTCCGTAGCCCACCAGTGAGGCGAACACGGCCGTGTACAGCGCGCTCAGCAGCGTGGGCGCCTGCAGGTGCCCGAGCGTCCCCAGCACCGCGCCGGGGCCGTCCACCAGCAGCGACAGGGCGAACAGGGGCAGCGGCACTACAGCGCCGGACCACACCACCAGGCCCAGCCCCGAGGCCGCCCGCGCCTTCCGGGCAATGACGTTCCCGGCGGCCCAGGACAGTGCGGCCGCGAGGACGATGAGGAAGGGCAGCAGGGGTGCCACGGCGCTGCGGCCCACGGCAACGACGGCCAGCCCCGCTACGCCCAGGACCACCCCGGCAAGCTGGCGGGGTCCCGGCCGTTCACCAAGGAAGACGGCGGCCAGCAGGACCGTCAGGAGCACCTGCGCCTGCAGCACCAGCGAAGCGAGCCCTGCCGGCATTCCCAGCGCCATGGCCAGGTAAAGGAGTCCAAACTGCCCGGCACTCATGAAGAGGCCGACGCCGATGATCGCCTTCCAGCTGACGTCCGGCTTGCGGATGAAAAAGATCCACGGGACCACTACCAGGACGAAGCGCATCGCCACGAACAGGAGCGGCGGGACGTTACGGTCCCCCGGGTGCAGCCCGATGTCGATGGCCACAAAATTCAGGCCCCACAGGACGGCAACCAGAACGGCGAGGAGAGAGTTACGGAGGTTCACCTCCTCAGGGTGGCAGAACACCCAATGAAGCACCAGCGTTTATTTGCACTGCCAATCATGTACCTTTGCTTCATGATTGACATCGGCTCACTTCGGGCCCTGGCCGCGATCGAACAGTACCGTTCCGTCATTGCAGCCTCCGAAGCCATGGGGTTCAGCCCCTCGGCCGTCTCCCAGCAGGTTAAGAAGCTGGAGAAGGAAGCCGGCTTTGCCGTGCTGGAACGCCGGGGACGGGGCGTGCTGCTCACTGAACGCGGCGTGGCGCTCGCTGCATACGGGCGGCGCATCCTGGCCGAACTCGAAGAACTCCAGTCAACCCTGCTGGCGGATCCGGCCAAGCCCAGCGGGCAGTTGCGGGTGGTGGCGTTCTCTACTGCGTGCCGCGGCCTGGTGGGGCCGTTGCTGGGCAAGCTCGCCGCCACCGAAAGCGACCTGGACGTCAGCGTGCTCGCCGAAGACCCACGCGAGGCCGTGGCCCGCGTGGCCAACGGCGAGGCGGACCTGGGCCTGGTGCACAACTGGAACTCCGTGCCCCTCGTGATCCCGGAGCATCTGTCCCTGGAGTGGCTGTCCGAGGACATAGCCGACGTCCTGGTTCACAGCAGCCATCCGCTGGCACGGCGCTCCGGCGTCACGCCGGCGGACCTGGTGGATGAGCAGTGGATCAGCACCCCGCACGGGGCCATCTGCAACGAAGCACTGCTGAGGATCTTCGCCGATCTTGGCCGGGTTCCCGACGTCAAGGTCTACGACCCCGATTTCGCCACCCACATTGCCCTCGTGGAGCAGGCCGCCGTGGTGGCCCTGGTTCCGCGGCTGGGCCGTCCCGCGTTGCCTGAAGGGGTGATTGCGGTACCCGTCACGGACCCGGTCCAGGCGCGGCAGGTGGGCATTGTCCACCGCAGGACCATGACGGCCAGCCCCGGCATCCGTTACGTGTCGGAACTGCTGCGCGAGATCGCTGCTAGTGGGCCCGGGGAACCTTGAACCTGGTGATGCGGGCGTCCTGACCGTCCAGCTCGGCCCACGACTTTTCGGTTTCCAGGACCGTCAGCGCGCTGGTGGGATAGCGGGTGGCGGCGTCCATGTAGGCGTCGTGGTCAGAGTCGCGGGAGGCCAGGTGCATCGCCAAATCCTGGACGCCCGGCAGGTGCGAGATCAGCATCAGGGTGGTCACGGTGTCCGGAACGTGGTTGACAACGGCGAGCATACGCAGGGCCGAGGCGGCATACAGCCCGTCCTCGAGCTTGGGCGTAGGGGCCTTGTCCCCCAGCTCCGAGCACACCCAGGTGCAGGTCTGGCGGGTACGCAGGGCACTCGAGCACAGGATGAAGTCAGGGACGATGTTGTGCTTGAGCAGCCACTTCCCGGCCAGCGGCGCCTCCCGGTGGCCGCGCTCCTCGAGGGGCCGCTCATGGTCGGCCACCCCGCCGGGCCAGTCGGCCTTGGAGTGCCGCATGATCACAAGCCGGCGAAGATGGTGCTCACTCATGGGCCAAGCCTATCGCCAGCAACAGCAAGCAAAGGCAGGAGGGGCAGCCGAAGAAGCGTCACGCCAAGCACGCCCTAAGGGGCAGGCAGGAAGGGAATCAGCGGAATACCGGGCGCCAGCAGGAACAAAGAGCCGCTAAACCGTGCCCCCAGTGACGCGCGCCCCGCCAGCCGCGTAGGCAAGTGCCTTGAGGACCCCGGATACGCCAAGCGGCTTTCTGCGTAGTGCCGCCTTAGGGCGGAGGCAGAACCTAGATCGAGTATTCCGGAGCGGCCCAGACGACGACCTCGGGGTGCTCGTAGAACCGGTAGCCCTGTCCGCGGACCGTGCGGACGGTGTTGGCCAGGCGGCCGAGCTTGGAGCGAAGGCGGCGGATGTGGACGTCGATGGTGCGCTCGTTGGGGACCTCTTCGGCGTTGCGCCACAGGCCTTCGAGCAGTTCGTCGCGGCCAACGGTGCGGGTGCCGTTTTCCACCAGGTAGTTCAGGAGTTCGAACTCCTTGAAGGTCAGGTTGAGGGATTCGCCGTCGAGGTGGACTTCGCGGCGGGCGAGGTCGATCAGGACGCCGGAGGGGCGGGGCTCCTGCGGCTGCTGGGGCCGGGGTGCCTCGGTGCGCTGCCGGGCGTTGACGGTGGGGTCGCCGAAGGTGGAACGGACGACGTCGAGCGCGGAACCGGGGGTGCCGGCGGGGGCAACCGCCACGGCGGCGTAGCTTTCGGCGCCGGTCACCAGGGACTGGGCGTAGGCGCGGATTTCCTGGGCAAGCTTGGCAATGGAGGTGCCGGCAGCTGCAGCGGTTTCCTCATCAATACCCATGTAGAGAACAAACCCGCGGGCCACGTTCTCATTCGGAACCGGCCGGACGGCGTTGGGCCCGGCCACCACGGGGGTGGGGGCGGTGATGGGCGCCGCGGTCTCCGTGGGCTGCACGGCGCGGAGCTGGCCGTAAGAGTTGGGGTTGTAGCCCTGCGGTGCGTAGCCCTGAGCCGGGAAGCTGTTTCCTGACGTCGGAGCAAGCGAGGGGCGGGGGCCGAAACCGGGGCGGAGGCCCGACGGCTGCCCTGCCTTGGCGGCGTTACGGACGGAGATGTGGACGTATCCGGATGCAACTGACATGGAATGCTTACCTCAATGTGAATGGCCGCCATAGCGGCACTCGAATGCTGGGTTTCCCCGCACTGCGAATGGGGAGGGGCGCCCGACGCTGGGCTGGGGGCGAATGCCTAAGAACTTCGAAGGGTGTAGAAGGTCAGGCGTGCATTCGACAACAGCGCATGTCGGCAGCAGCTGATGTGCCGGGCCAATATTCTGCGGCTGCAGGTGCTGTTGAGTTCTTGTTCACATTGGAAGTGTGCAGCGTAACAATGGCAACTTGCAAGTAACAATGGGCAGAATCGTCCGCATCGTGAGACGAATCGGCGAAATGTGCGACAGATCACGATTCTGGGAAGGTCAAATAATAACGTCCGTTATCCGAAGATGGACCTCCGAACCGTCGTCCTACTGAACTATCTTCGATGGATGCCATCTGTATCGAATCAGTCCGAATTTCAATCGCTTGACATAGAATTCACCCACCGGAGGGTCCTCACTGTCCAATTCCTTGACGGCTGCTAGCGGTCTTTTCGGCTCCCGACTACCTGAACGAGGCCACCGCGGCGGCGTCTCACATGGCGCCGGCCGGTCAGTTGGTGGTTGTCCCCGCACCCGGAGCTGCTGCCGTACCGGACGCGGTCGCAAGCAGTATGGTCTGGGCCTTGTAGGTGTCCGAGGACTTGAGCGCGGTCACGCGGACGGTTGATCCAGAAGTGACTTCCGAGATGTCCAGGGTGCTGCCCGTACTGCCGCTGCCCCGTTGCCGCATGCCCTCTGATACCTGCACATCCGCTCCGACGGCGTAGGTGCGCGGGAACCCGTCCTCGCTCTTGACGGTCAGTGAGTCCGACGAAACGTCCGTGACGGTGCCCGTCTGGGACGCCATGGTCACGTAGGAGGAACCCTGCAGGTTCTGCTGGTCCATTGATTGCTCCTCGGGAAGGGAACCTAATGGTCGCCTCTGCTGATGTTCCATCAGCGTCAGCCGCGTTCCTGAGTCCGGGCTGTGCGGCGGGGCATTCCTGACTGAGACATGCTGCCCGTGGCGCCGACCCTGCCACACCCGCTGCGACGCCCAGCTGGCTAGGCTGGGATTCACAGCTGGGGCACAGGAAGCCCAAAGCCCGCCTATATCCAAGGATCGGAGACTTGTCCCATGGCCACCTCGCACTCCATGACCAACAACCTCCCCAAGCTCTCCCACCCGGACGGCTCCCCCATCCGCGCCCTGGTGGTGGATGACGAACCCAGCCTTTCAGAACTGATGAGCATGGGCCTGCGGATGGCGGGGTGGTCCGTGGCAGTGGCAGCGGACGGGCCCGAGGCGGTGAAGCTGGCCAAGGACTTCCGCCCTGACGTCCTGGTGCTGGACGTCATGCTTCCGGGGTTCGACGGCGTGGAGCTGCTGGGCAGGATCCGCGCCTTCGCGCCGGAGGTGCCAGCCCTCTTCCTTACCGCGAAGGACGCAGTCCAGGACCGCATCGTCGGCCTGGCCGCCGGCGGCGACGACTATGTCACCAAACCGTTCAGCATGGAGGAAGTCATCCTCCGCCTGCACCGGCTGGTCCAGCGTTCAGGCGTCGCCGCCATGGACACTGCCGAACTGGTGGTTGGCGACCTGGTGCTCAACGTCGACACCCGGGAAGTCACCCGCGCCGGGGATGACGTGCAGCTGACGGCCACCCAGTTCGAACTGCTCCGCTACCTCATGGAAAACCCCAAGCGGGTCATCAGCAAGGCACAGATCCTTGACAGGGTGTGGGACTACGACTTCGGCGGCCAGGCCAACATCGTCGAGCTCTACATCTCCTACCTGCGCAAGAAGATCGACGCCGTCCATCCGCCCATGATCCACACCGTCCGCGGGGCCGGTTACGTCATCAAGCCGGCGGACTAGCTCGCCATGGCCCCTTCAGACGCTTCCTACACCCGGAGTTGGCTCAGGCCCGCAACCTGGCACCTGCGTACCCGCCTGATCGCCCTGGCCATGGCCCTGCTCATCGCCATCTGCGGTGCCGTTGGCATCGTGAGCTACGCATCGATGGACGCCTTCCTGACCCGGCAGCTTGATGACCAGCTCAGCCAGGCCGCCAACCTCGCCGACAACCCGGGCCGCCCGCCCTTTGGCGGCTTTAACGGACGGGATCCCCTGGACGCCCGGGGCCAAAGAATCGGCACCGTCAACGCGAGCATCCGCAACAGCCAGGTTAGTTCCGGCGGCTTCCTCGCCTCGGACACCACCCGCCAGCCCCTGTCCACAGAGGACAAGGAGACGCTCCTTGCGCTCGATGCCAACTCAAGGCCCGTGGACCGTTCGATGTCCAGCGGTGATTATCGGCTGATCGCGGTCCAGACAAGCTCCGGTGACATCCTGGTCACGGGACTCCCCCTGGCCGCCAAGGAAAGTACCCTCAGGTCCCTCGTGTGGACCTTCGTGTTCGTCTCGCTGGGCGGACTGCTGCTGATCGGCCTGGTGGGGACGGTGCTGATCCGCCGCACCATGAAACCGCTGGAACAGCTCTCCGAGGTTGCCACCAGGGTGTCGGAACTGCCCCTGGACGCCGGCGAGGTGGCGCTCGCCGTCCGCGTGCCGCCGTCGAACTCCAACCCGGGCACCGAAGTGGGCAGTGTGGGGCATGCGCTGAACCTCATGCTGGACAACGTGGCCAGCGCCCTGGAAGCCCGGCAGAAGAGCGAAACCAAGGTGCGCCAGTTCGTGGCGGACGCCTCGCATGAGCTCCGCACCCCATTGACCGCCATCCGCGGCTACACCGAGCTGATGCGGATGACGGAGGACTTCACTCCCGACGGTCAGAAATCACTGGCCCGGGTACAGAGCCAGTCCGAGCGGATGACGGCACTGGTGGAGGACCTGCTGCTCCTGGCGCGGCTGGATGAGGGCCAGCCGCTCAAGCTGGCCGAGGTGGACCTGACGCAGCTGGTGGTGGAAAGCGTCAACGACGAAAAGGTCATGGCCCCCAGCCACACCTGGCGGCTCGATCTTCCCGCGGAGCCGGTGCTGGTGAACGGGGACGGCGCGCAGCTGCGGCAGGTGCTCATGAACCTGCTGTCCAACGCCCGGAAACACACCCCTGCCGGAACCACCGTGGTGGCCGGCGTCGGCACGGCTCCGGACGGCGCCGCCGTCGTGACGGTCACGGACGACGGCGGGGGCATACCGGCGGACTTCGTGGACCACGTCTTTTCACGCTTCGCCCGCGCAGACGCAGCCCGCAAGGGCAGCGGCGACCAGGCCGGCGCGGCCGTTGCAGAGGGCACCAGCGGGCTGGGCCTGTCCATCGTCCAGTCCATCGTGGAAGCCCACGGAGGCCGGGTAACGGTCACATCACGGCCGGGGATGACGGAGTTCGCGCTCCGGCTCCCGACTGTAGCCTGAATTCGCCAAGGCGACGCGCCGTCGTCGTGATGTCTGTTACCTAAATGTGACTTAAGCGCCGCTCTCCTGTACCGTCGATATGGTGCGGTTCCCGTTCGGGCCGCATATCCGGATGACGCCAAGCTCTGCCACTTCCCGGATTTCGCTTGAACTGAGGCAGAGGCGGGGGACCCACGTCCCGGGCAACGCAGTACTGCCCTTGGGGTTAAGCCAGCACGTGTATTTGCCGTGCGGCCGGATGCCCTCATCCGAACCCGACAGCTAACTCCGCAGGTGTGAGAGGCGAACTAAACATGTCTAAATTCACGGTAAAACCGCGCCCAAAATCGGCTCCGAGCCACAGCGCGCAGCCTGAAACCCGTAAGAAGTCTTCCTTCGGCAAGCGCGCCGCGGTCCTCGCAGTGTCCGCAGCGATGCTGGTGGGCGTAGGCGCCGCGGGCCAGGCCACGGATGCCATGTCCCGCGTGGCGGCCACCGGCTCAGAGTCCCCCGCTGCCGCCGATTCCCAGATGAGCATCGAGAAGAGCGAAATCCGCTCGAACCCGGCCGCGTCGGCGCCCGCCGAGCTCAAGGTTCAGCCCCAGGAAGCGGCACCGGCCCCCGCACCCGCGGCAGAACCTGCCCCGGCCGCAGCGCCCGCACCGGCCCCGGCCCCCGCACCGGAGGCTGCTCCGGCTCCCGCTCCCGAGCCCGCCCCCGTCGTCGCCGTCAACGATCCGGCCGGCGCACAGGCTTACGCGTCCGGCCAGCTGGCCAGCTACGGGTGGGCCCAGGACCAGATGCAGTGCCTGGTCACCCTGTGGACCAAGGAATCCGACTGGACCACCACCGCCACCAACGCCAGCAGCGGCGCCTACGGCATCGTCCAGTCCCTGCCCGCCGAGAAGATGGCGAGCTCCGGCCCCGATTACATGACCAACTACCGTACCCAGATCAACTGGGGCCTGAACTACATCAAGGAGCGCTACCAGTCCCCGTGTGGCGCCCTGAACTTCCACCTCGGTCACAACTGGTACTAAAAACCCTCACTGGCTGAGGCCTTCCGACCGGCCGCCGCCGAACCTTCCCGGTTCAGCGGCGGCCGTCGTCGTCTCCGCAGCCATGCGTGCGAGGTAGCAGTTTTTGGAGTTGACCCTCCGGCCGCCGAGCGGATCGGCACCTGCTTCGCCGTGGCGGCGAAATACCGCGAAGGCGTCGTGGTCCGGGGGCCGGGACGTGCCGTTACCGTCCCGGGATGTACTGGACGGCCCAGCGGTTGCCGTCGAGGTCTGCGAAGTACACGAAATGACCCCAGTCCTGGACATCCACATCGCTGACGTCCACGCCGTTGTTCTTCAGGTGGTCGTGGGCGGCCTGGATGTCACTGACCACCAGCTGGAGGTTGGAGCCTGTACCCGGAGGAGCGTCCGTGAGGCCTTCACCGATGCAGATGGAACATGCTGAGCCAGGCGGGGTCAGCTGCACGAAGCGGATGGACTCCGACGGACGTTCGTCGAAGTCGGCGTTGAAACCAACCTTGTTAACGTAGAAATCCTTGGCGCGGTCCACATCGGACACCGGGACAAACACGAGTTCAAGTTTCCAGTCCATTGCCACAGGCTACGGCCGGACCCCATATTGCGGAAGGCCTTCCGCCCGGTCAATGCGGTTAGCCGGCGATGCCGTACAGGCGGTCTCCCGCATCCCCAAGGCCCGGAACGATGTAGGACTTTTCGTTCAGCTTCTCGTCAATCGAGGCGAGGACGATGTGCACGTTCGCTTCGCCCAGTTCCTCCTCCAGCTTGGCCAGGCCCTCCGGGGCCGCAAGGAGGCAGATGCACGTGACGTCCGAGGCCCCGCGCTTGAACAGGAACTTGATGGCCTCGCGCAGCGTTCCGCCCGTGGCAAGCATGGGGTCCAGGACGAAGACCTGCCGGCCGGTAAGGTCCTCGGGCAGCCGCTCGGCATAGGTGATGATATCCAGGGTTTCCTCGTCGCGGGCCATGCCCAGGAAACCCACTTCTGCGGTGGGGACCAGCTTGGTCATACCCTCCAGCATGCCGAGGCCGGCGCGCAGGATGGGGACCACCAACGGCGTGGGCTTGGTGAAGGCCGTGCCCAAAGTGGTGCTGACCGGCGTCTCGATAGTGACGGGTTCGGTGCGGACCTCTCGCGTGGCCTCGTACGCCAGCAGTGTCACCAGCTCTTCGGTCAGCTGCCGGAACACGGGCGAAGGGGTGTTCTTATCCCGGAGGACAGTGAGCTTATGGGCGACCAGCGGGTGGTCCACAACGAGAGTGCGCATTGCTCAAAACTATCATCCGGCGCTGTCCCTGCCGGAGTTCCTGGCTTGGGCTCTTGGCGCGTGACCCGCCCGCCGGGGTGCGTCCCGGCGTCGTGAACCTACCCTCGGGGGTGCGTGCCGCCGTCGTGGTCCGTTCCGCGGCCGTGCGTGCCGCCGTCGTGGTCCGTTCCGCGGCCGTGCGTGCCGCCGTCGTGGTCCGTTCCGCGGCCGTGCGTGCCGCCGTCGTGGTGCATGGCGTCCGCTACGACATCGCGCACCACGGGACGCTCAAACGTGGGCGCCGGCCCGGCATGTTGCTTCCGCCGGATCAGATGGAACATCCGGTGGGCCAGGATGACGAACCCGACCCAGGCCAGGCCCAGCGTCCAGCCGGCAATGACGTCGGTCAACCAGTGGTGGCCCAGGAAAACCCGGCTCAGGCCCATGGAAACAATGAAGACGGTACCCGCGGTGATGGCCGTGATGCGGACGCTGAGGACCTGGAACTGCAGGCAGATGATGTACACCAGCACGCCGATCACCACCGTGGTGTTGAGGGTGTGCCCGCTGGGAAACGACGGCGAGTCTTCGTAGGGCGGAACAGCTTCGGAGTGGTCCGGCCGGGTCCGGCCCACCAGCCGCTTACCCAGGGTGGTGGCCGCGGTGGAAACCGCAGCTGCGCCGCCAACGAGGAGGAGCGGGCGCCACGACCTGCTGAGGAAGGTCAGCCACGCGGTGAGGAGCGTGGCGAGGATGGGCATGCCGATGCCGCCGCCAATGTTGGTGAAACCCGTGACGAACGCATCAAGTCCGGGATTCCGCAGTGACTGTGCGTAGTCCAGGGCGGGGATATCAAGGCTCGCCAGACCTTCGTCATCCACCACGTCCGAATACACTTCGGCGCCCAGCAGCGCCATGGCGACTATCAGGGTTCCGCCCACGGCCATGGTCAGCCACAAGGCGGCATACGGTTTGATCCAACGGTCCACGCGGTCCCGAACGGTACTCACGGCGCCTCCCCGGCATTCAGTACGCAGGCTTACTATCCCTCGAAACTATCATTGAGCCATGGTCTCCGCATCGAACAGTTACGACGAGTGGATGGGCCTCGCCCTGGCGGAGGCCCGCGCGGCACTCGCTACCGGCGATGTTCCTATTGGCGCCGTGGTACTGGGGCCCGACGGCGAGGTGCTGGGTTCGGGGCGGAACCAGCGGGAGGAGCTCGGAGACCCCACCGCCCATGCCGAGGTGGTGGCCATCCGCCAGGCTGCAGAGCGGCTGCGGGAACTGGCACGGCTCGGCGGCGGTCCGGACGACGGGTGGCGGCTGTCCGACTGCACGCTGGTGGTCACGTTGGAACCATGCGCCATGTGCGCCGGGGCCATTGTTCTTGCCCGGATTCCCCGGGTGGTGTTCGGCGCCTGGGACGAAAAGGCTGGCGCCGCGGGGTCCGTGTTCGACATCCTCCGTGAGCGGCGGCTCAACCACTGGGTGGAGGTCTACCCCGGCATCCGGGAAGACGAGAGCTCGGTGCTGCTGCGGGACTTCTTTGCGGATCACCGGACACGGTTGTAGTCGCCACCACTTCGGCTGGTGAGCGGAGACCTTTTTAGTCTTGCCGTGGCTGGGCTCTACCCGGCGCCGGTCAGCGCACGCACGACGTTCCCGGCCGTCTTCTCCCAGCCGGGCAGGAGGCTGCGCGCTTCCAGGGCCCGGCTGCGCCAGTCCCGCTGCACAGCGTGGTTCTCAAGCCACTGCCGAAGGGTCCTTCCGAGTACGGCTGCGTCCGCTTCGCCCCCGCGTGGCAGCGCCAGCGCCGCCCCAGGAAGGCGCGTGAAGCCGTCGGCATCCTTCAGTGAGGCAAGGTCCAGCGCTTCGACCGCACCGGTCCCCTGCCGGACCACTACGGGAACACCGCGGGCGAGCGACTCGGTGACCACCATCCCAAACGCTTCTTCGCGCGAGACAAGAAGGCTCAGGTCTGCACGGTTCCATTCCGCCTCAAGCGCATCCCCCGCCAACTCCCCCGTTAGCTGCACTCTTCCTGCCAGTCCGCTGCGGGCGATGGCTTCCTCCACCTGCCGGGCGTAGGCCGGATCTACCTGCTCAGATCCGACCAGCGACGCCGTCCACTCCAGATCCTTGATGCCAGCGAGGCCTGCCACGGTGAGGAGTTGGTCCTTGTTGGGCAGCAATGCGGCCACGGCAAGGAGGTGTGGAGGGCGCGAGCCCGTGGCGGGTGGGGCCGGATCGGCTCCCGGCAGCGCGACCCGGGCGTTGGGAAGGCCGCGCGCCTTGAGGATTCCGGCCGCGCTGCTGCTGGTGCAAATGACACCCGCCGCCGCACGCAGTGCCCTTGCTTCTTTCTGCAACGCTTCCGGGCCGGAAGTTTCCGGGACGGGCATATGCACCAGGACGCTTATTTGCCGGCCCGCCTTGGCCGCAAATTCGAGCTCGTCCGGGGCGCCGACGGCGACCAGCCCGTCCACCAGCACCTCGGCTGACTGTTGCCTTTGCTCTGGCTCCCAGGCGCCTAGAACGCTGCCGAACCGGCGTCGTTCCTTGGCAGAAGCGTGGGGCCAGTTCCCTTCGATCGGAAGGACCTGCACCTCCCACCCCAGGTTTCCCAGGCCCTCCGCCAGGCGGGCGTTGTAAACATTGCCGCCGGAGCTGTGGCGAATGTTGGCGGGGACCAGCAACCGCACCACGCGCATGGGTCAGGCTTTGAGGTCCAGCGAGAACGTTGCCCAGGCGTCCGGATGCTCGCGAAGGGTGACGTCGATCCCGTCCAGGTGGCGGCCGTCGTCGTCATCGCTGATTTTCTCCGCCACGGCCTGGGCAATGTACTGGGCGAGGGCCTCGGTGGTGCTGAGCTTGCCCTCGAAGTCCGGGTGCTCATCCAGGTTCTTGTAATTCAGTCCGTCAAGGACCTCCTCGATCACGGTTCCGGCGGCGCCGATATCCAGGACGATCGCGTTGTCATTCAGGGCACGACGGCGGAACGCCACCTCCGCGACGAACGTTGCGCCGTGCAGCCCCTGGGCAGGTCCGAACGCCTCGCGCGGCAGGCTGTGGGCGATCATGAAGTGGCGGCGGACGGTCAGGCTGAACATGGATTACCTCTGGCTTTGCTTGGTGGAGTAGGTCTGGTGTGGGGAATCGGTGGGCTTGGCGTGTGCCGGCTGTTAGGTTTTCAGGCCGGTCTTTCGGGCTGGCGGGCGGCGTCCTGCGGGTATTCGATGACGTGGCAGAGGGCTTCAAGGCTTCCATCGGACAGGCCCTGGACCACCTCGGGGAGGTCCTCGAAGGCTGACTGTCCGGTGAGGAAAGCGTCGAAGACGGGGTCGGTGAGCAGTGAGACGGCCAGGCCGAGGCGGTCGGCGTTGGTCCGGCGGTGCCGGCGGGACCGGGCCACCATGCCCACCTGGCTTGCCCTGATGGAAAGCCTCCGGGCGTGGAAGTCCTCCCCCAGGGGCACTGTGACCTTCCGGTCGGCGTACCAGGACATCTCGATGACGTCACCGTCGTCGCCCACAAGCTGGAGGCTGCGTTCGAGGCCTTCCTGGGAGGCGGAGCAGTGGATCACGATGTCGCAGTCGTCCAGGGCGTCCTCGGGGCTCGTGAACTCGACACCGATGGTGTCTGCCAGCTTCTTCCGTCCCGGATCCACGTCAACGAGTTGAAGACGCTGAAGCGGGAAGGTGCGCAGCAGGGTGGCCACCATCCCGCCCACCAGGCCGGCCCCGACGACGGCGACGCGGTCCCCCAGCTTCGGTTCGGCCTCCCACAGGGCATTGATGGCCGTTTCCACCGTTCCCGTGAGCACGGCACGCTGTGACGGAACGCCGTCCGGGATTCTTGTGAGGGCGTCCACCGGGACAACGTACCGGTCCTGGTGCGGGCTGAGGCAGAAAACGCGCTGCCCCTTCCACTCGTCCGGGCCTTCCTCCACGACGCCGACCGACAGGTAGCCGAACTTCACCGGCCCCGGAAAATCGCCTTCCTGGTGCGGGGCACGCATTTCTTCCGCGACCCGCACCGGCACCGCGCCCCGGTGCACCACCATCTCGGTGCCCCTGCTGATACCGGAGTACAGCGCTCGGACCACGGCTTCGTCCGGCCCTGGGGCGGGCAGGTCCTCGGACCGGAGCTCGCCCTGCTCTTTCGCGGTGGTCCAGTAGGCGGTGGCACGGTGCGGCGATCCTGAATTAGTCATCTTGCTGTCGAATCTATCGGGACGGGCGTTCGGGAGGAAGGTCCGACGGCGGGTGTCGCCGTTTCAGCAGGTCCACGTCAGCGGGGTGGAAGCTACCTGTTGAATTCGACGTGGCTAGTTTCGTTTGCTGGGTTCCTCGTAGGCACGGGAGCGTGGGCAGCAGTAGTTTCCTCGCACCTTAAGCCCTGCAGGTCATGTCAGGTCAGGTGAAGGAGAGCTCGTGTAGCCAGTGTTCCCGTTGCGGATCAGCGGGCAGCTCGAAAGGAGACGCGTAGAAGGCCTCCCAGAGCGGATCATCCGGAGAGAGATCGTCGGGGACGACACGGTCCTCGCAAGCGAATTCGGCGTCCAGTAATTCGTCGTCGGGAGGGTCGTCTAGGAGGTAGTCGGGGCAGACCGCAATGCCGGCAAGGATCCGTTGTTCCAGTGAGCCTGTCATGTGCAGCGCGTCGAGGAGCCGGGGTGGCCAGTGGGGTGGTTGGGGGTCGGGGTGTTGGCCCGGGTAGTGCCGGCCTGTGGGTGAGGTCCAGCCGGGTGGTTCGGCCGCGGTGGCTGGTGTGGGGGTCCAGCCGCTGCTGTGTTTGAGGCGGTGATGTTTCGGGCAGAGCTGTGCCAGGTTGCTGACTCCTGTTGTGCCGTGGTGCTGCCAGGCGGTGAGGTGGTCGGTGTCGTTGTCCGTGCTGGGGTTGGTGCAGCCGGGGAACGTGCAGTGTCCATCACGCATCCTGATCCAGCGCTTCATAGCCTCCGACAACCGGTAGCTGGTCCGGCCGATCTCGAGCGGTGCGC
>NZ_JBFTHJ010000018.1:0-84565 GCF_056394175.1 Pseudarthrobacter sp. 10T415
AGAACCAAATATAGACGTCTGCGCTTCTCAGTCATGTCTGACTCTAAACGCCGGAGAAGCCATCAGAACAGCCAATCCTGGTACTAACGTGGTCTGGGTGGCCCTGAATCAGGCCGTCGTAGTGGTCCTGAATGACGTTGACATATTCAAGTGGCGACAATCGAGCCACTTTGATGTGGTTATCTTTACCCGTTTTGGTCGTCTTCGATGGCAGGCGAGCTGACCTTGTTGGATGCTTGAGGGGCTAACTGAAGTCTTGAGGGCGGCGACTTCGGCGCGGTAGACGACGCAGTCGAGCACGTCGCGGGGCAACCACCTGGCCGCCGAACACGTCACCCTAACTGGCGAAGGCGAGGTTCGAGACCAGGAGCGGGAGGCAGGCTCCTAAGGGAAAGAGACCGCTATAGAACAGGAAGCCTCTCAGCGGCGCCACTACAGCCGCCGCTGAGAGGCTTCCTGTTGATTAGAGGCCTGGGGTTGAACCCTGAATTCTGTAAATGTCGATTTCAGTAAGATCCAAAAGACGGCGACAGCCCAATGATTCTTCGCGAATCCAAAGCAATTCCTGTGAGGGCATTATCTCTGCGACCTCTCCGCGGAGGAGAAGCCGGTCATTGATTCGTGCTTCAATGAATTCACCCGGACGCAACTCAGCACAGCTGAGGATGCGGTATTCTTCATCACCATTCACCACGGTTTTTCCTTCGTTGTTCGTATGAGTTCCTTGGGATCGCGGACTACTGAACCATTTCTGCCGCCGGGTTCTGGGATTTTAGATGGTCTATCACACGCCTCATTACCGCTTCGTGCCTTAACCTGCTTGATTCGATGTCCCATCGTGTTGCCCCTTGGCGGACATGGATTATCGGTATGGACAGCGCGGTGCTTGCCAGAACGTCGAGATCACTGGAGCTGTCAGCGGGACTAACAATTAGTCCGTCCACCCGTCGTGCAATGAGGGATTTGAGCGCGAGCCGTTCTCGCCGGGCGTTGTGCTGTGAGCTGGAAAGCATAAGGTGGACGTCCATTCGCTCCAAGACGTTGACTACCTGCTGGATTAGGCGGCTCATGGCTGGACTGTCAATTTCTGGAACAATCATGCCCATGGTGGCCGTGCGGGAGCTACGCAAGGCAATGGCCACCGCATTGATCGAGTAGTTGAGCGCCTCTGCTGACTGCCTTACGGCCTCCTGCAGTTCGGGCGACACACGTCCGTTGCCGCTCAAAACCCGGGAAACCGTAGCCGTGGAAACTCCGGCGTGCTTGGCAACGGTTTTGATCGTCACGTTAGTCAATTGACGACTCTTTCCTTGCGATACCAGCTCGCCTTGCAGCTGGGGGGGTGGTTCCATGAAGTGTCCCTCTTCCTCGCGCGGTGACCGCTAGATTGGACTCTTTGCGTCCGCGCGGCTTGCCTATTCGTTGCCCTCCTCACGCAGGAGATTGATGGGGCGGGCTGGCTTAGGGGATGGTGAGCAGCATTATTCGCCGCTCACCATCACCTGCGACCGGCTGTTGTCCTCAGTCAGTCCCGTCTTGGACCGGGAGGCTGATGGCGACCACCTCGAGGGCGCCCGCATCTATTCTGACTTTCTCAAAATCGTCAGCAATAACGACCAGGTTCTTACCGCTGACCCAGGCGCGCGACCAGCCGTCTCCAGTGATCTTGATGTCATCGGACGGTTGAGCTGGGCGGCGCTGAATTGTGTATGGTTTGACGTTTTGTATCCAAGGCGCAAGGCCGGTGAGGCTTCGAAGTTGCACATCGGGTATTTCCCCTGCGGCAGTGGGGCCGACGTTGAGGAGCAGCCGACCGCCGCGTGAGACGACATCTGCATAGAGCTTGGCAATTTCTTGGGTGGACATGGTTAGCTCCAGGTTCTCGATCTGGTTGTAGCCGAAGGAGAAGCCAAGCCCACGATTATGCTCCCAACCGATCCCGGACTCGTTGTGTGTGTCGTGGGAGTATTCGCTGGTGCGGTAATCCCATACGTCCGCGCCCCACCTGTCATTGACGATGCCGTCCGGAACAAGCTGGCGGTAGTGCTCCAGCAGCTCGGTCAGGGACCCGTCAGCCCTTCCTGCGTCGGGCCAGTCGATGTCATTCCAAATCACTGACGGTTTGAAGCGGTCGATGAGGTCGCGCACATGGGCGGTTGCATATTCGGCATAGGCGGCGTCAGTAGGCCGGAAAAGGTCCACTTCCTCCATGGATGTGATTGGCGGATAGCTGGTGAATGCCCAGTCCAGGCCACCCGAATAGTAAACGCCGAAACGGATGCCAACGGCACGCACGGCCTCCGCCAGGGGGGCCAGAAGGTCCTGGCGGGGACCGCGGACCACCGTGTTGAGGTCCGCTGTGCCGGGGGCTTCCCACAGAGTGATTCCGTCATGATGTTTGGTGACTGGAATGACGTAGTCGGCACAAATGGACTGGAAGAGTGCAGCCCAAGAGGCCGGGTCGTACTTCTCCGCGCGCCACTGGTCCAGGAACGTCTCGTACGGTACGTCCCCGAAGGTGGCCTTGTGGTGCTCGGCGGCGGGGGACCCTTCAATCCGTATGGTGTTTGCATACCATTCGGCATAAGCGTTGTGAGCAAACCAGGTCTCTGGAGGGATGGCGCCCCAAGCCCCTGTTGGTTCTGCCCAGGCGGGCACGGAGTATGGTCCCCAGTGGATGAAGATACCGAGGCTGGCTTCCTGAGCCCAGACGGGGAGAGCGACGGTTGTGGAAGGTGTCATCAGGTTGTTTCCGAGATTCTGATCAATCAGCCGGCAAGGCCGATGGTGAGCAAGATGTTTGCGTAGAGTCGCTGGTCGCCCGTGGCGACGACGATGGCTGTGTCATTGGCCCTGGCAAGGTCGTAAAAGGCGTAGCGGTCCACCTGCTCAAAAGGGATTGCCTCCCCGAGAGCTTCCCGGTAGCTGGTGTGGGCCGGAACGGGTGAACCGTCGGAGTTCATTACGGTTGCTGACTCGATGTTGACGGCGCTGAGCAGCGCGGACAGGACATCGTCGACGGTCAGGAGGCCGGGACGGAGATTGAGGTAAATCTTCTCTGCGGCCGGGTTGCTGTGGGAGGAATAAGGGAAGTTGCCGTCGGCCAAGAGGAGGCGGGTACCGTGTCCGGCCGCTGCGAGGGCGCCGATAAGGTGGGGATGGATCAGTTCATTGGTAAGCATTTTTGTCTTTCAGGTCGCGGTGGAGGCGGGCTGTCCGAGGTGACGCACGGAGCTTCCCGTGCGCAAATCAGCTGGAAGGGTCTGCATGTCCCGCGGTGCGTCTGAGCTGTTCATCCGGGCCAGTATCCGGCGTGCTGCGTGTTCGGCGATCTCAGCCATGGGTTGGACGACTGTGGCCATCGGGGGACGGGTCACTTGGGCGATCTCAGCGATGTCGAACCCGACGAAGGACATATCGTCCGGCACGACCAGACCGGATTCGTTAAGTCCTATCAACGCGCCAACGGTCAATTCGTAATTTGCTGCGAACATGGCCGTTGGCCGGTTGCCGCGCGCCAGCAGTAGCCGAACTGCGCGTCGTCCAGCTTCGATGGTGAGGTCGTTTTCAGAGGACCAGGATTCCTCGCGGTCTACTCCTCGCTGCTCCAGCGCGTCAAGGAAGCCATTATGGCGTTCGGTAAGCGATGGAACGGAATGGTCGCCGCCGATGATGGCTATCCGCTTGTGGCGGTGGTCGAGAAGATAATGGGCCACCATGGCCCCGGCTGCATAGTTGTCAAGCTGGACATGATCTGTTTCCAGGCCCGGAAAGGTGCGGTCGACTGTGACTACCGGTATCCCAGCCTCATCAGCCTGTTTAAGCGCTTCAGCATCGTGGACTGACGGCACTGCGACGATGCCGTCCACCCGCTTCGAGCGCAGGGCATCAACCGCACCGCCTGGCCGTCTTTCTTCGGGATGGCTTGAAACCACGATGACGCCAACGCCGTGCACCTGCAGGTACTTTTCCACGCCGGCGATAATTGCGAGGTGGAAGCCGTTGTCCAGTGCAGGCAGCAAAACGCCCACCGTTTGACTGGTACCTCGTCGCAGACTGCGTGCGAAGTCGTTGATTTGGAAACCCAGCTCGTCGGCAGCGCGCTGGATAGCCTCGCCATTACTTTGGCGGACGCTGCCGCCGTTGTAGTACTTCGAAATCGTGGAAAGTGAAAGCCCGGTAAGCCGCTGGATGTCCTTGTAAGTCGCCATAGTCTTCGAACTATACGGAGTGGAAGTCATAGCGTGGGGCTTCCATAGCCGTTCCAGCCAGGGATGGTTCCGTCAACGTCCCACAAATCGAGCCATGACCCGGCCTCCGGCCACAGGAAGACCTGCCCCTTAATAAGGCGGCTGTTGCGCTCGGCTGATCGTAGCTGCTCCATTTCCTCGGGAGTGAGCGGATCTTCGAGCGCGGCGTGGAGGTTGGCGACAATCTGGAGCTCCTTCGCCGAAAAGGGGATGGGAATGTGGCCCCGCGCGACCGCCCACTTCAGGCACACGAGCGCGGGGTGAATTCCCCTGGCCTCAGCAATTGCCCGAACTGGGGGCAGATCCATGTCTGAAACATCGTCAGGAGTAGTATCCCGCGCCGGGCGGGACGGCGAACCAAGCGGACTGTATCCAACAGGCTGGATCTCATGGTCCAGGCAGAACTGGAACAGCTCGCCTTGTTGGAAGCTGGGATGAAGCTCCATCTCGTTCAAGCCAGGTGCGATGCGGGCATCGGCCAAGATTCGTTGAAGCTTGGCGATGGTGACGTTTGACGTGCCCAGATGGCGTACAAGGCCGGCATCGACCAGCGACTCGAGAGCTTTCCACAATTTCATGAACGCGGCGTGGTCATAGGGCCGGGCCGCAGGATCCCGGGCATCAGTTCCGGCTTTCGGGGCATGATGGTTGGGAAACGGCCAGTGCACGAAGACGGCATCCAGATAATCCAGGCGCAGATCGGTCAGGGATTTTTCAACCGAGGCGATGGCGGCCAGCGGCTCGTGAGCGTCGTTCCAGATTTTTGACATGACGAACAGATCGCTGCGGTTGATTCCGTCCTGCAGCGCCTCTTCCAAAACAGCTCCAACGTCCGCCTCATTACCGTACACGGAGGCGCAATCAATGAGCCGGTAACCCGCGCCCAGAGCAATCCGCAACGCCCGGGCCACAGCATCGGATCCGTAGCGATCTGAACCG
Source organism: Pseudarthrobacter sp. 10T415 (assembly GCF_056394175.1). NCBI lineage: Bacteria > Bacillati > Actinomycetota > Actinomycetes > Micrococcales > Micrococcaceae > Pseudarthrobacter > Pseudarthrobacter sp. 10T415. Next base: position 5,190 of record NZ_JBFTHJ010000018.1, read on the forward strand.
AACGTTCCGAACCCGACTCTTGGAATGGACGCTCCACTCGCGAGGCGGAGGGGTGCCGTCGCGGCCGAGGTGACGTCAACAGGGGTAAGGGAGGACATCATTGCCCTTTCAGCGAATCGTTTCGTTTTACTTTTGTCTCAAGCCCCCGAACTGCCGTAAGTAGGTTGACGGCTGAGGTCTATGAAATGTAGCGTAGCGCACATCGCGAAATTACGAAACGTTTCGCCTATCTTCAGATCTTTCGCTACTGCTCCAATGGAGGACGCATGTACACCACGGATGTTGGCACCACGTGGGCAGGCACGCACACCTTTGGTGCGCGGCGCCTCTACCTTCCAGGGTCCCTTTCCGAAGCCGCCGAAATCGTCGGCTCCCTCGACAGGGTCCGGGCGGTCGGGACGCGGCACTCATTCAATGACATCGCAGACGGCGAGACCATGATTTCTCTGGTTCAGCTGGAGCCTGATGTGCAGCTCGATGAGCAGGCGCGCACGGTTTCGGTGTGCAGCGGCACACGCTACGGAGTACTGGCATCATGGCTCCACGATCGCGGCTGGGCGCTGCGAAACATGGGATCACTCCCCCATATTTCCATTGGTGGAGCAACGGCGACGGGAACCCACGGTTCCGGCGACACGAATGGAATCCTTTCAACTGCCGTAGCCGGAGTGCAGCTGATCAATGCGGAGGGCGAAGTCCTGGATTTTGACCGTTCCCACCCGGAGTTTGCGGGCATCGTCCCATCCCTGGGTGCACTCGGCATTATCACTCGCCTGACCGTCGATATCGAGCCGACCTACGAGGTGCGTCAGGACGTCTTCCGGGACCTTCCCTGGGAGGCTGTGATTGGCGAGCTCGACACTGTGATGGCCGCGGGTTACAGCGTCAGCATTTTTACTGTCTGGGATGAGCCGACTGCTTCACGTGTGCTTGTTAAGTCCAGGCTGGATGTCGACGCTGAGGTCCCGACAGAGCTGTTCGGGGCACCTGCGATGCATCATGGAGATCCCGAATTGGCGGCATTGGGCGCGAACCGCACTGTGCAGGGTGGAATCCCTGGACCGTGGCTCGAACGTCTCCCCCACTTCCGTGTGGACGCAAACCCGTCCAATGGCGACGAAATCCAGTCGGAGTACTTTGTAGACCGCAGGCACGGAGCCGCCGCCATGGATGCCCTCCGAGGACTCGCATCCGAAATTGCCCCACATCTGATTGCAAGTGAAATCCGGTCCACAGCTGCTGACAACCTCTGGCTGAGTATGGCCTACGAACGTCCATCGCTTGCAATCCACTTCACCTGGCTCAACCGGCCGGACGCGCTCACCAACCTCCTCCCCCGCATAGAAAAAGTGCTCGCACCCTTCGACGCCCGCCCACACTGGGGCAAGACGTTTGTTGCTCAAGCTGACCTCATGAAAACCCTGTACCCGCGGCTTCCCGACTTCCAGGCGCTCCGCAATCGAATGGACCCGACCGGAAAATTCAGCAATGACTACCTGCGCCGAGTCATTGGCTCCTGACCCGAAACCACGAAAGAGATCGATGATGATTCTGCACAGACTGCGGACGCGGACAGCTGCCGCCGGCGCGGCCGCCCTCATCGCCTGCTCCTCGGCGGCCGCAGTGCCGGCCGCCGCAGCCGATACATCGGCGGCACCCGGTGCAGCCTATAACGGTGTGCAATTGGAAAACCTAGACCGAGGACTCATCGCTGCGCGCACGGCGGACGGGGTTTTCCTGAGCTGGAGACTGTTGGGCACCGAAGTAACAGGAGCCTCCGAGACAGGACTGACCGGCACCGACTTCAACGTCTACAGGGACGGGACAATCCTCTCGAGCGTGACCGGAAGCACAAACTATCTTGACGCCGGGGCCCCCGCTGGGACTGCCTACACTGTCGTGCCTGTGGTCAACGGCGCGGAAACCGCCCACAGCGCCAGCGTCACACCCCAAGAACAAGGCTACTTGGAAGTGCCCCTGAACAAGCCCGCCGACGGTATCACTCCCGCAGGAGAGCCCTACAGCTATCAGACCGGGGATATGAGCGTGGGCGACGTCGACGGAGACGGCCAATATGAATATTTCGTCAAGTGGGACCCAAGCAACGCAAAAGATGTTTCCCTCGTGGGTTACACCGGAACCGTATACGTCGATGCCTACCGCGCCGACGGCACCCAGTTGTACCGCCTGGACATGGGGCCGAACATCCGGGCCGGCGAACACTACACCGAACTGATGGTCTATGACTTCGACGGGGACAGTCGTGCTGAAGTCATGCTCAAAACCGCACCCGGCACCAAGACTGTCTCTTATAAGGACGGCCAGGTCATTGGTGAAAAGTTCGTCACCCTTCTGGCGGAGGATATCGCGGCAGGCCGCAGCAACGCAGACGACTACCGCGTCAGTCCCGCTGACTACTACGAACACGTGGTCAACATGTTTCAGGGATGGGCCACCCATCCGGAAGTCGCCGCCGGGACGTGGCCGGCGACTCTGGAAGCCGCTTTCGGAATCCCCAACCAGTACAGCTACCCGCTGAACCGGAAAGACGCGGAGGCTCTGGCCGACCACTTCATGGACGTCTACGCCCCGTCGCGCAGCGCACGGAACAACCTCCGCGCCTTCCAAGGCTTCATCCTTTCCGGGCCCGAATACCTGACAGTGTTTGATGGCGCCACGGGCACGGAACTGCAGACCGTGGCCTACGAACCAGGCCGGGGCGACGATGGACTCATGTGGGGTGACTACGCCTATGCACGCATCGAGCCAGGCAACCGTGTAGACCGGTTCAACGCCGGCATCGCCTACCTGGACGGACACAAACCCTCAGCTGTCTTCGCCCGCGGCTACTACACCAGGACCAACCTTGTCGCCTACGACTGGGACGGCAAGCAGCTGAGCACGCGATGGGACATTGATAGCGGCTGGGTCCCCATGAACAACCCATTCAACGACACTCCTCACGGCCGGGACGGCACTAATCCCGCTTTTGCCTCGCTCACGAATCAGGGCTTCCACTCCCTCAGTGCCGCCGACGTCGACGGCGACGGCAAACAAGAGATCGTCTACGGGTCAGCCACCATCGACGACGACGGGTCGCTGCTCTACAGCTCCTATGGCGCTCTTCCGGAAGGTAGCGCCGCACCCGGCACCATCGCCAAACTTGGTCACGGCGACCACCTGCACGTCACAGACATCGACCCGGACCGTCCGGGAGTTGAAATCTTCAGTGTCCACGAGAATGCCACCCGTGCGCCCTATGGGTACGTTCTCCGTGATGCCGCCACCGGTTCTCCCATTTTCGGTGCCTACACTGGTCGGGACCAGGGCAGGGGAACCATCGGCGACATCGACCCCAACACCCGGGGAATCGAAAGCTGGGCAGTCGGGCTCTGGTCGGCAACCGGACAACGCCTGTCCGCAACTACCCCCAGCACGAACTTCGGTATCAAGTGGGGCCCGGATATGACCACACAGACCCTGAACTGGTCCAGTGGCACCCAAACGACGCCCGTGATCGACGACAGGACCCGCGGGCGCCTGCTCACCGCAGAAGGCACCCGCACAAACCTAGGCACCCGGGCAGTTCCGGGGCTTGCTGCCGACGTGCTCGGCGACTGGCGCGAAGAGCTACTTTTGGGCACTCAGGACAGCACTGCTCTGCGTATCCACTTCAGTACCGAACTGACCGAGCACAAGCTCTACACCCTGATGCATGACCCGCAGTACCGTGCAGAAGTCGCCCGCCAGAACACCACCTACAACCAGCCCAGCTACACAAGTTTCTATCTCGCCTCCGACATGGACTTCCGAAAGGTGCCGCTCCCCCGCATCGTGCTGACCCGGGCCTCCCCTGACGTTTCAGTCACGGCCGCCGCACAATGCAAAGGAGATAAGCCAATTCTTACAGTCGACGTCCTCAACAACGAGGGCGTAAAGGTTGATGCGCAAATCGTCACTCCTTACGGGGAAAAGAAGGTCAACAACATCAAGCCGGGGGCAACGGTCCAGGAGCGGTTCAAACCCAAGGGCAACGCGATGGACCCCGGGCTCATAACTATCACGGCATCAACAAACGCAGAGGGTCAAACCCACACCGCAGCCTACGAGGCCGCATTCCCCGGCATCACCTGCAAGTAATCCGTCAATCATCACGCAACTAATCACCGCCATGGAGGCACCCATGCTCAACAGAAGGCATTTCCTCACCACAGTCGCCGTCGGCACCGCATCTGCCGGCATCCTCGCCGCGTGTGGAACCGGGTCAAGCACCTCGGGACAGACGGGGTCCGCCGAGAATCCCGTCACCATCAACTACACCTGGTGGGGCACTGACGACCGGGCAACAAGAATGCAGAAGGCCATTGCCTTGTTTGAGTCGAAGAACCCGGACATCAAGGTCAACGGTAACTTCTCCGACTTCGCCGGGTACTGGCAGAAGCGTGCCACCGAGGCCGCGGGCGGCGGGCTGCCAGACGTGATGCAGTGGGACCTGTCCTACCTGCGTGATTACGGCCAGCGCAACCAGCTCCTGGACCTGGACAGCGTAAACATCAACAAGGACGGTTTCGACAAGTCCCTGCTCCCCTCGGGACAGATCAAGGGTAAGACCTATGGCCTGCCCATCGGAACCAACGCCTTCGCCGTCTATTACGACCCGGCCAAACTCAAAAACCTGGGCATCGCCGAACCCGACGGCACGTGGAACTACACCGAGTACAAAAGCTTCCTCGCAGAAGTCGGTTCCAAAGGCGGCGGTACGCTCTATGGAACCGCCGACTTCACCGGTATCTGGTGGAACTTCAACGTTTGGCTCCGCCAAAAAGACATCAAGGCCTTCACCGAAGACGGCAAGCTCGGCTTCACCAAGGACGACCTGCGGCAATGGTGGAATCTGGCCGCCGATCTTCGCGGCACAGGCGCCATCGTCCCGGAAGAGAGAGTCACCCAGCTGCTGCCGAAGTCCCCTTTTGGGTCTAACATCTCGGCATCCGAAGTCACCTGGGATAACTTCATGGCTGGCTACCTCACGGACAGCGGCGCCAAGGAACTCAAGCTGGTTCCGGTCCCGTCGGACGATCCGGACAACCTGGGCCTGTTCCTGAAGCCCGCGATGCTGATGGTGGCCAGCTCCAAGACCAAGTACAAGGACGCCGCCGCCCGCTTCATCGACTTCATGGTCAACGACCCCGAGGTGGGCCAGATCTTCAAGACCTCCCGCGGCGTTCCGGCCTCCAAGAGTCAGCGTGACGGCACCACCTTCGAAGGTACGGACAAGCTCGTGGTGGACTACGAGAAGTCAATCGAGAAGTACCTCAAGGACGCTCCCGAGCCGCCCATCGTCGGCTTCGGCACGCTCGAAGCCTCCTTCAAACGCACCGGCTCCGACCTGAACTACGGCAAACTCACCGTTGACGCAGCCGTCGAGCAATGGTTCAAGGAAGCCGAAGACGTCATCAAACAAAACGGCTAACTGGGCCCATACCCTTGCCTGACAATCAGGCTCCCAGCCTCGCCTCCCTACTAATGGATTGAATTCGTGACTCAAAGCCCAACACTGAGCAGGCGTTCGACGTCGTCCGCTCCCGCGCAGCTTCGCAAGTCGAAGCAGCGCGGGGCGGACGCCCGCGCCGGCTACACCTTCCTGCTGCCTTGGCTGCTGGGATTCATCGCCCTCACTGTCGGGCCCATGATTTCCTCGCTCTACCTGTCCTTCACCAACTACAACCTGTTCGATCCGCCCAAATGGATCGGACTGGACAACTACACCACCCTCTTCCAGGACGAACGGTTCCTGCAGTCGGTAGGCGTGACCGTGGGCTACGTGGTCTTCGGCACCCCGCTGAAGCTCGCCGCGGCACTGGCGGTGGCCATGCTGCTGAACAGTAAGCGCCGCGGCCAGGGTTTCTACCGCTCCGCCTTCTACGCCCCGTCCCTGATCGGTGCGTCCGTATCCATCGCGATCGTCTGGAAGGCCATGTTCGGCGATTCCGGTCCGGTGGACCAAGGCCTGTCCTTCTTCGGAATCAACCTCGGCGGCTGGGTGGGCAACCCGGCCATGACCATGCCGATGTTCATCCTGTTGACCGTGTGGCAGTTCGGCGCCCCCATGGTGATCTTCCTGGCCGGCCTGAAGCAAATCCCCGCGGACCTTTACGAGGCGGCGTCCATGGACGGCGCCGGCCCGGTGCGGAAGTTCTTCAACATCACCTGGCCCATGCTCTCCCCGGTCATCTTCTTCAACCTGCTGATGGAAACCATCCACGCGTTCCAGATCTTCGCCTCGGCCTACATCATCTCCAACGGTGACGGCGGCCCGGCCGGTTCCACCCTCTTCTACACCCTCTACCTCTACCTGCGGGGCTTCAGCGACTTCCGGATGGGCTACGCCTCGGCAATGGCCTGGCTGCTGGTGATCGTCGTCGGCATCATTACCCTGATCTTCTTCCGCACCTCCAAGTCCTGGGTCCACTACAGCGGTGATGCAAAATGACAACCATGGCAACCCCCACCCAGTCCACCCCGGACGCGCAGGTTCCGCATTACAACCCAAAGTCCGAGTCAGCCGGGGCAAAGCGCGCCAAGAGCACCATCTTCCACATCGTGGCCCTGGGGCTCACGGCCGTGGTCCTGTACCCGGGCCTGTGGATGATCGCGTCGTCCTTCAAGCCAAACTCGGAAATCGGCGGTTCCAACACGTCGCTGTGGTCCAACAACTTCAGCTTCGACAACTTCGTCACCGCGATGGAGGGCATTGGCGGGGTCTCCACCCTGCAGTTCTTCACCAACTCGCTGATCCTGGCCATTGGTGCCGTGGTGGGAACCATCCTCTCGGCGTCCGTGTCGGCGTACGCGTTCGCCAGAATCAAGTTCCCCGGCCGGAGCATCTTCTTCGGCATGATGATCGCCACCCTGCTCCTGCCCTTCCACGTGGTGATCATCCCGCAGTACATCGTGTTCCAGCAGCTCGGCCTCGTTGACACCTACGTCCCGCTGCTGATCGGCAAGTTCCTCGCCGCCGACGCGTTCTTTGTATTCCTGATGGTCCAGTTCATGCGCAACCTGCCCGCCGAACTGGACGAGGCCGCAAGGATCGACGGCGCCGGCCACGTCCGGATCTTCACCTCCATCATGCTGCCCCTGATGAAGCCAGCCCTGATCTCCACCTCGATCTTCTCCTTCATCTGGAGCTGGAACGACTTCCTGGGCCCGCTGCTCTACCTGAACACCCCCGAAAAGTACCCGCTGCCGCTGGCCCTGCGCCTCTTCGTGGACCAGACCCAAAGCTCGGACTACGGCGCCATGATCGCCATGTCCGTCCTCGCCCTGCTGCCGGTACTAATCTTCTTCCTCGTCTTCCAGCGCTACATCGTCGAAGGCGTCTCCACCCAGGGCCTCAAAGGCTAGGAGGAGAGACCCATAACTCCTGATTTGTCGCCTTGGGCCGCTTCCGGTCCAAGGCGGCGACCAGGACGCAGACCGACCCTCGGGCGGGCATCCGCTCCTTCGGATGTTCCTATACCGGGGGTCTAAAAGGGACCCCGGTGTCTTGCCTTGGCTTCTGGCACGGCACCGGGGTTCCGCACATATGGACGAGAACACGGCGCAAGTGCAGGAATGATAGCAGGCGCCGGTCATCGGCGACCACACCTGAACTTTCGCCCCGACTGCGCACGCTGGGATGCCATTGCGGATGAAAACCGAGGTGGTTCCTTGATTTCATCGGGCAGGGGTCTCGGAGTACACATAAACCACAAATCGACTCCGTCAACTGATGGAGGATCAGTCACGGACCTTGTCGCGGTTCCTGGCCGGCGTTCCGCCAGCTTTTTGGCCTGCCAATTCACTTCGCCCTGCTCGCCGGGGCACAAGGACTTTCTGATTTGCGTTCGCTTCAACAGGCACGACACAACACCTTGAGGTTCCTCTTATTGCGTCAAATCAATCCGGTGTATCACCCTGCCGGAGATTACAGATAGGGCAGGGTGACACCGCGGGGTGTATTTGGTCACAGTGGGCGGAGCCGGAGACCCTGCATGCCGCCGTCGACGGCCAGATAGGTGCCGCTCGTTGAACGGGATGTGGGGCTTGCGAGGTGTGCAACAGCCGCGGCAACCTCTTCCGCCTGCACGAGGCGGCCGTGCGGTTGCCTGGCTTCCAAGGAGCTGCGTTCCTTCACAGGGTCAGCCGCGGACCCGAGCAGTCTGCCCACCCACGGCGTGTCAACTGTTCCTGGGTTCACGCAATTGACCCGGATGCCTTCTCGAATATGATCGGCAGCCATCGCGAGGGTCAGTGACAATACGGCACCCTTTGAGGCCGAGTACAGCGCACGCTGCGGCAGCCCCGCAGTGGCTGCGATTGAGCATACGTTCACGATCGCGGCGTTGCTTGACTGACGCAGGTGCGGAAGGGCGGCGCGGGACACTCGCACAATGCCCAGCACGTTGACGTCCAGTACACGGTGCCACTCTTCGTCACTGTTGTCAGCAATGGTGCCCTGAGCGCCGATGCCGGCGTTATTCACGACCACGTCAAGAGCTCCAAGTCGATCCACAGCCCGCGCTACTGAGCTGGCCACTGATGCCGGATCGGCGACGTCGCAATGGATGGGAATAGTTCTTTCGGCGGCGGCATGAGGGTTCAGGTCCAAAACAGCAACCTCTGCGCCGAGTACCTGCAAATGCCGGGAGATGGCATCACCTATACCCGACGCACCCCCGGTGACCAGCGCCTTGAGGCCGTGAAATTCTTTCGTCATTTCGCTGCCCCTGCCAGACCGAGCGTTGTTGCTCGGAAGAATTCCTGGCGTTGATGTCCGAGGCCTTCGATTTCGACCTCGACGACATCACCGTCAGCGATGTAGGGGAACCTGCCTGAAAGCGCCACACCCTCAGGGGTTCCGGTGAGGATGACGTCACCGGGTTCAAGGAGCATGTACTGGCTGAGGTGATGTACCAGGGTGGCAGCATCGAAAATAAGATCCCCGGTCGAAGAATTCTGGCGGGGCTCGCCGTTCACCCAGCTGCGAAGCTGCAGCCGGTCGCTGTCGACCTCATCGGCAGGAACCAGCCACGGACCCAGCGGCGTGGATCCGGGCAAGGATTTTCCCTTGGTCCATTGACCAGCAGGCCCATTGAGTTGGTAATCGCGCTCGGAGAGATCATTTGCAACCGCATAACCGGCGATACAGCCGCGGGCTTCATCCGGAGAAGGCAGGTAGCTGGCGGGGCGTCCTATGACGATGCCCAGCTCTACCTCCCAGTCGTAGCGGGCGCTGTGTGGAGGGATGGGGGCGGCGTCGTAGGGACCGGCAACGGTGTTCGCGGGTTTCAAAAAGACCACGGGAACAGTTGGTGGCTCAGCGCCGGACTCGGCCGCATGGGCAGCGTAGTTCATTCCGATGCAAATGAGGGAAGACGGTCGTGCGATTGGCGGCCCGACGCGCTGCTCCTGGTATCCCTCAAGTTCGGCAAAGGATCCTGCCGCAAGACCGGAGCGGACTCGCTCAATACCATCCTGGGCCAGGAAAGCCCCGTCAATGTCCTGGGTGAGGCTTTCCAAGCTATAGCAGCGCTCGACGCCGTCAGCGCCGGCAACCAGCACCGCCGGTCGTTCGGCACCTGATTCTCCTACACGAAGCAGTTTCATGTCGTTCCTAACATCAGAGGTTTCATGGGTCTCAGGGACATTATTCAAGAGGACGTCCGAGATTGACAACATAAACATCGGATGTTTATGGTTTTTTAGATGCAAGTTCTCATTTAAGGGCTAGGAGAGCATATGAGCCGCTTTGCTGACATCGAAACGATCGATGTCCGGTTTCCCACTTCCTTGGAATTGGACGGTTCCGATGCGATGAACCCCGACCCGGACTATTCGGCGGCCTATCTCATCCTCCGGACGGACGCTTCCGACGGGCACGAGGGCCACGGCTTCGTTTTCACGATTGGGCGGGGAACTGATGTGCAGGCGCAGGCGGTGGCTTTGGTCGCGGACCGGTTAGCAGGGCGAGAGGTAGAGGCCGTTTTGGATGACCTGGGCGGCCTATGGCGCGAACTGGTCCATGATTCGCAGCTTCGCTGGCTGGGACCTGAAAAAGGTGTGGTGCATATGGCCATTGGGGCCGTCGTGAACGCCTTGTGGGACCTGAAGGCCAAACGGGCTGGTCTTCCACTGTGGGAACTCCTTGCTGGTTTCACCCCAGAGCAGATTGTGGACCTTGTGGATTTCCGGTATCTCAGTGATGCGCTTACCCGCGAGGATGCCTTGGAGATTCTTCGACAGGCCGAGCCTGGCCGGGCAGAGCGGGCCGCCACCCTACGGGCAGAAGGCTATCCTGCTTACACCACGACACCGGGATGGCTCGGATACACCGATGACAAGCTGGTAAGGCTTGCCCTGCAAGCGGTAACCGAGGGCTTTTCCCAGATTAAGCTGAAAGTGGGAGCGGACCGCAACGACGACATTCGGCGGGTACGCCTTGCCCGGGAAGCTGTTGGACCTGATATCCGTATTGCCATTGATGCCAATCAGCGGTGGGACGTTGCCGAAGCTGTAGAGTGGCTGGCCCCACTGGCCCAGTTTGATCTTGCCTGGGTTGAGGAGCCCACCAGTCCGGACGACATCTTGGGACACGCGGCCATTGCACGGAGTATCGCACCTGTCCCGGTGGCAACCGGGGAACATGCCCAAAACAGGATCGTCTTCAAACAGCTCCTCCAGTCCGGAGGATGCCAAGTGATGCAGATTGACGCTGTGCGTGTAGCCGGCGTCAACGAAAACATCGCCAACCTACTGCTCGCGGCGAAGTTCGGTGTGCCGGTGTGCCCGCACGCTGGCGGGGTGGGGTTGTGCGAGAGCATCCAGCACCTGTCCATGTTCGACTTTGTGGCCGTGTCCGGATCCCTGGAGGGCAGGATGATCGAATACGTGGACCATCTGCATGAGCACTTCATGGCCCCAGTGGTCGTCCATTCGGGTAAGTACTGGCCGCCAACGGTTCCCGGTGCGGGAACTCAGATCCTCGCCCCTTCCCTGAAACATCACACCTACCCTGTGGGGGCTGCCTGGCAACCAGCCGTGGTGGCCTGACATGGAAAGAATTGCGTTGCACACGCGCCTGCGTCCCGGAAGGGAGCACGAGTATGAACGGGCGCACGCAGAGATTCCGCATGAACTGACCACCGCTCTGCACAAGGCAGGAGTGAACGAGTGGAGCATATGGCGAAGCGGCCTGGAGCTGTTCCATGTTCTTGAAGTTGAAGACTACGTCGCCATGCGCAAACAACTGGCTGAGCATCCGGGGAACATCAGTTGGCAGGCGCGGATGGCCGAGCTGCTTGCTGTTCCGGACGATTACTCGGGCGATGATTCCGGGCTACAGCTGGTCTGGAATCTGCCATGACCAACCCGTCTCGGAATGGACTGGCGGTAGGCGGAATCGAGGCAGGGTGGCTGGGATTTGGTGCCGCAGGGATAGGAAACCTCTACCGAGAGGTAGAGGACAGTGTTGCCGCAAGGACGGTGGATGCGGCCTGGGCTTCGGGCGTCCGCTACTTCGATACCGCTCCACATTATGGGCTGGGTCTCTCAGAGGCCCGACTTGGCGCGGCCTTATCCAAACGACCCCGGGACGAGTATCTGATCTCGACGAAGGTCGGCCGCGTTCTTGAACCAAACCCCGGTTACTCGCCAGGGACGCTGGATGACGAGGGATTCTGCGTGCCGGCGACAGTACGAAGACGGTGGGACCCGAGCGAGGCGGGTATCCGAAGGAGCCTGGAGGAATCCCTGGAACGGCTGGGGATGGATCGGCTGGATATCGCCTACCTGCATGACCCCGATGCGTATAGCCTTGACGCCGGGATCGATCAGGCGCTGCCGGCGTTGGAGAAACTGAAACGTGAAGGTCTCGTGGGAGCAATCGGCGTGGGATCGAATTCTGCCGAGGCGCTGACCCGTTGTGTGAAAAGCGCTGATCTGGACCTGGTGATGCTTGCCGGGCGATACACTCTTCTGGAACAGCCGGCGGCCGAGAATTTGCTGCCCGCTTGCCTGAGTGCAGGGACGTGGGTCGTGAACGTCGGCATCTACAATTCAGGACTGCTTGCCAAACCAACCGTTCCGGACGCTGCGCACTACAACTATGCGCCAGCCCCGGCAGCTGCTCTTCTGAAGGCGCGCCGGCTGGCCAGCGTGTGCGCAGAGTACGACGTCGAGCTTCCCACAGCAGCCCTCCAGTACAGCCTTCGCCACCCTGCTGTCTGCGCGGTTGTCGTCGGCGCGAGCAAGCCCGAGCAGGTGGAGGACACGGCGCGTCGGACCAAGGAGCAAATTCCCCCCGAACTCTGGGAGCACCTCGAAGATGAGGGGCTGATTGCTTCATGACCGCACCCCGAATCGACGCCCATCTGCACCTTTGGGACCTCGACGAGGGCGGATACTCGTGGCTGGGGCCACAGCACGGACACATCTTCCGCAGCTTTACGGCCATCGAAGCTGAAGCCCTGATGGGTCAATACGGTATCGATTCAGCCATTCTCGTCCAGGCGGAAGACTCCCAGCAGGACACTGATGCCATGCTTCGCACCGCGCGGACAGAGACATGGGTTCGCGGGGTGGTCGCGTGGGTTCCTTTGGACGATGACCTAGCAGCCGAAGCTGAAATAGAACGACTGAGCTCGGAACCGGTGGTGTGCGGCCTCAGGCACCTGGTGCACGACGATCCCCGTGAGGGGTTCCTTGAGCTTCCGGCGGTGCGCAGATCCCTCAGGCGCGCGGCTGCCGCGGGCCTGGCCTTTGATGTACCGGACGCCTGGCCGCGTCACCTTCAACAAACCGTCGACCTGGCCCGGGCGGTTCCGGAGCTCACGGTTGTCCTGGATCATTTGGGAAAGCCCCCGCTAGAGGCGGGCAAGGAAAACTTCCGACCTTGGCGCGACAGCATGCGAGCACTGGCGGCACTGCCCAACACTGCGGCGAAAGTCTCGGGTCTGAGATTGCCCGGCGTTCCCTATACAAAGGAAGCCATCCGCCCGGCCTGGGAGGAGGCATTGAACACCTTCGGCCCGCAGCGCCTCATGCTCGGCAGTGACTGGCCGGTCAGCTTGATGGGCGGCCCGTATTCGGAATCATTGCAAGTGCTGGACGACCTTGTGGACGAACTATCACCCAACGAACAACAATGGCTGCGTAGTCGAAGTGCTGAGTCGGCCTACAAACTCTAGGGATTAATCCCCGCCAGTTCCGCTGGCGCATATTCAGCAGCCGTGGACTTAAGCATCGTTTCCCGCAGCCAACCCTCAACCCCACTGACGTGGACAGTGACTAACGCCCTGACTAACTCCACATCCCCACGTTCCAGGGCGGCAGCGATGGCCTCGTGTTCGGAAAGAGTCCGGGCTACAGCCTTTTCCTGAGTCAGTCCCCGCCAGATCCGCGCCCGTAAAGTCCGTGACGACAGTGCCTCCAGAAGCCCCGCAAGGTAGGTATTGCCTGAATGCGCGGCAATGATGCTGTGAAATTCCATATCGTGCTGAACAAGTTCTTCCACGCTGGTCTCTTCCGTGACACCCGCCATCGACGCCCTCAGATTATCCAGCCCCTCCTGCCCAATCTTCTGCGCTGCCATTGCGGCGGCGGCCGGCTCAAGGATGCGCCGAACCTCCAACAGCTCCACTACACCCTGCGCCTGGTGCAGCTCAACGATGAAACCGAGGGCTTCATTTAAGAGTTGGGGGTCAAGCGTGGTCACGTATGTTCCATCCCCACGCCGGACATCGAGCACCCTTATCAGCTCAAGAGCCTTAACCGCTTCTCTCATTGAGCTGCGGGACAGCCCAAGCTTCTCGGCGAGATCCTTTTCCGGCGGCAACCGGTCACCAGGGCGGAGCTCACCTGCCAGCAGCATCGCCTTGATCTTCTCGATGGCGTCATCTGTTAGTGCCAAAGCGCGCTCCTAGAGGCGAGAGAACGTTCAAGTTCAAACAAGCCTAATACATCCGACCATTATCAGGACTGGGATGCATGTTCGCACAGTCGGCACAAATTCTCCCTGTCCCCGCTGATTGCTCTCTGCAGAAGATATCCAAAACAAGGTGATATGTCCTTCCAGCTGCAACAGTAAGGGTATCTAAAAACGTCCGATGTCTTGTCCTTCCGTGCCTCGCCTGCAAGTCTTCGGGGCCGCCGGGAACCGACTTTTCATCATCGAAAACACGTGAACGTACCCGGTCTATGAGCGACTTTCGGTGCAAAAAGACTGGGGGCGGCTAGCGCCGCCCCCAGTCCCTTCAGCAGAAGTGCCCTGGATATTCGATCTCTTGCTGATAAGAGATATCCTCGCCGCCTATTGTGGCCCTCGTACCTAGCGTGAGCACACCCGCGGGTACGGACGGCAAGTTCGTCCTGACTTCTTCCTTCACCGTTTGGTGTGTTCTGACCGAAGCCTGTTCCTTGGATCCGTATTCCGTTTGAACAGCTGCCGTAACCGCCTCGGAATCGTTGTTCTTAAGCGACGTGACGAGGACGACCTTCCCCGCCTCGCATCGCGAGGAGACCGCGGCCTCGACGTTCAAGGACGGTGCCACCTCGAGTTTGATCGCGTCGTACATCACGCTGGCGAAGGCGTTGGACCATGACGTATTTGGGTCCGCCGTGGCTGGTACGACCGGTTTCAGATTAATGACGTTGTCTGTGGGCCGGAGCAGTGAGGCATCGAACTGGACGCTGAGTTCGCGGTAAACGCCGCGATCAGATTGCCGATACAGTGCGGAGTCGTTGCTCGGACCGGGGATTGTCTCCCACGTCTTGATGTTCTGTCCGTTCACCGAGACATCGAGGCTGCCAAACACACTGCTGGCAATTCCAAACGTCAAGGTGGCTTTTCCTGTCAGGCGCCCGTCCGCATTGAAGCGAATCTTCCAGTCCGTTGGAGTGCTGTCGTATGGCACCTTCAGTGTGTCCGGGAGGCCTGGTGTTCGCACTGCGGGCTGGAAGTAGTTCCAGTCCTTGGCCGGGTCATCCTGGCCCACCTGGAAGTCGACGTCATTGGGGAACTCGGTGGGGTAGTCGAGCCACGTGCCCCACTTGCGGAATGGGTCCAGCCCTGGAACGGGCGAGGCGGCGCCCTCGGCGATGTGGAACTCGCCGGCCGAGCGGTCGGGGGTGCCTATCCGCCAGAGTTCGCGTCCGTGTGCTTCCTGTTCCCAGGTGAGCGTGCCGAGTTCAGTGCGGGCGTTCTCCGCGATGACGACGTCGGTCTTGGTGTACTCGCCGAAGACACCATCTGTGAAGGCATGCAGGGTGTAGGTGCCTGGGCGGACGGCGGGAATAGTGAATCGGCCTTCGCTGTCGGTCCGGGCCGAGTAGATGTAGTTCTCGAAATCGAGTTGCCAGTCGTCGGACTGGGGGTCGGTGAGGAGCACCCAGGCGTTGGCAGGAGTACTCACGTTTGAAAGTGTCAGTTGGCCGGCGGCGGATCCCCGCGTGTGGGCTGCATAAAGCGGATCAGTCACCCAGCTGTAGGGCCATTTCGCTTTTTCTTCCCCAAGACGGGCCACTGCGGCCTGATACATGCTGTCCGGGGATTCGCCCTCATGGACGTAGAGGAAGTATGGGCCGTATATTTTTTCCCAGCCGTGCTCAGGGGTGACTCGTTCTGAAGTGTAGTGCGCGGTTGTTTCATGCCAAAGAAGGCGCGGGGAACCTCCCGTATGTGTGGTCAGATCCTGCCGGGTGGGGCCGCCCCCAACCCAGTCCTTGTTCGCCTGAATGAGTGATAAACCGATGTGGTCACCGTAAATGCCGAAGACCCCGTCCGTGCCCTCCGGGTCGCTGATCTGCTGGTACTTCGAGTAGACGCTGCCGTCCGCCAGGCGGTACGTCGCGTCCTGTACCTCTGTGCCGGCGTCGATCTCTGACTGGAGTGGTGCGACTCCTGCTCGTTCCCCGTCGATGGAGTACCAGCGGAACAAGTTCTTGTCTCCGGAGAAGCTGTAACGCAGCTGCTCGAGCTGGACGTCTGCCGGCATGTTCTCCGGGTAGCGGTAGACCGAGTACATGTAGAATCCAGGCGCATCGGCTTCGAGGACGATATGCACTTCAACTTCGAACGGGAGCGCGGCCGGGTCATTTTCAGTGAAGGACACCTCAATGCGGGAGTCGGTCTGGGATTCGATGGCGAATTCCGCGCTGCGCAGTGTGTTCTGGAGCCGTTTGCCGGCGACAACATAATTGGCGAGGTAGTCGCCTTGACCGCCTGCAAGCAGGTTGCGGGTAGGTTCTTGTCCGTTGAGGCGGATCTCGGTGATTGCTGCAGAGTTCTTGGACATCCGAAGCGAGACGGAAGAATTCTTCAGTTGTACGCTTCCGCTTCCGTCATCCGTGAGGGCAAGTCCTGGCTCCCACACGTATGGCTTGATGACTAGAGCGTTGATTCGTGCAGGGCTGCCCGAAAACGATAGGGAAAGTGCGCCGTCAGATACGCGTGCGTTGAAGGTGCGGTCCACGAATTGACCCGCTGCTGCACCGGCACGTGAGACCACGGTCTGGCCCTCAGCCGTAATAGTTGCCGCTCCTTGGCTGGACGATAGGTCGCCATAAATCACCCGCACGGTGTAGTCACCTGTGGGAAGCTGGGCGCTGAAATTCATTGTGTTGGCGAAACAGAAGTCGCCCTTAAGCAGGTCATCGCCGCCACGATCCCGCCCAGCGATGTTAGCGGTGCTATCGAAGCCGTAACCGCGTTCGGGGTCGAAGGCGCTGTCGCATGGGACGCCCTGGTACCCGTCTGCAACGGCGCCTGGTCCAAAGTCGAGTGCATAGCTGCCCGGCTCAGGTGCCGCATGGACACTGGTCGGACTGATTGGGAACAAGGCAGCGGCGACTACTGCGGCGACGAGCACCGCGGTGAATCGGCGGCGCGTCTGAGCAATGCGCTGCACGGGATCTCCTTTGATCGTTTGAGTTTAGACTGTTCGTCCCGGTCGGTCCGAAAGACGAACACACGCCAGAGCGAAACGTTACGTATTTACCAGCGAGAGGTAGTCGCATATTCTATCGAGTGGCTGCCCGAAGCGCTCGACAGGCTTATGGGCTATCGCTAAGCCGCAAAAACGAATCGTTTCGCTTTGGGTTGCCGTTAGATTATACGTGTCGCCGCCTAGCGTCAATACCTGTCATCACGAGCCGCCCGCCCGGCTGACTAGCGGGAACTTCACTGGCCGCGCGGGTGCGTCTGGAGACACTGCTAGGCGCAATGCGTCGGAGCTGGCTGGAAGTCCTGTCTCCGGGGCGGCAACATATGCAAAGCTGATTCAGGTCTTGGCCGGGTGTGGGCGCCCAAAGCCGCGGGAGAGGGAGCCCCTCGCGCTCCCTCTCCCTTATCTTGATGTCTTACTTCGTTGCGTCGATCGAGGACTGCAACTCGTCGATGAACTTCTGCGCTGCGGCTTCCGGGGACTGTTCTCCGAAGAGTACTGATTGGAAGTTCCGCGACAGGATTGATTCGGAATCGCTGACGCCGTTGGGGGTGATCGGTTGTGCCTCTCCGGCCTGCTCGGTCATGGATTTGGTGTAGCCCAGGATCTGCCTGCCGATGGGGTCAAGGGTGGATGCGATGGCGTCCTGGGCCACGGGGGCTGCAGGGAGGCCGCGGTCGGTGCCGAAGGTTTTTGCGACTTCGGGGTCGCTGATCAGGAAGTTGATCAGTGCGGCCGCTTCGGCGGGGGTGTTCTGACTTGGATGACGCGGCCCTGGAGTCCCGCCAATAGATCGTGGAAGGTGAACTAGAGGACCCACAACTTGGTTGCACCGTCCATAACGAGCCTCCAGTGCAAATTTCCGTCCTGAATGCCGGCTGCTCTCTGAATAGATTCTCTAGGGCCTCTTACTCGCATAAATGGAAGGTTGCTTTTCTCTGTGAGCTACACTCCAACCTGACGTCAGGCGCCCTCGGAAAAGGCGTCAGATTAGGCTCCAGTCCGCCATGTCCGGACACAGCACCCGCCGGGTCTTAGACCCTAACCGGGCACTCCCAGACGAAACCCAACAGCCTCACAGCACGGAACTATCGGACCGCCTGGCACTTCTGGTCCTCGGCAGTCTGGGCAACAACGTCCCGGGCGCTCGGCGCAGCAACTTCGGGCTTAGTGCCGGACGTGAAGTCGATGCCCAGGTAGAGCTGCACGCCGTAAACGGACGGATCCGCCTGGACCTTGGACGCGGGAAGACCGAAGAATGCCGCCACGTCCGCGGCCACATCCTCGAAGTCCGGCCCGTAGTAGATGGTGGTCTCGTCGGCGGGCTGCGCCTCGATCCGGCTGAGGTTGGTGAACCCGGCCTCGGTGAGGATGGGGGTGAGGTCGTGGCTGCGGCCCGGAACGGTGGTGCCGTTGGCAATGAGGACCGGCTGTAGCGACTTGTCGTAGTCGGTCTTCGGCGTTTCCGCAGGGGGAGCGTCCGAGGGAGCGGGCGCCGGCCCGGCAAGGTCGGCACTCTGCCGCAGCGCGCCAAACAGGTTGCCTGCCGCGGGTTCGGAGAGCTGCAGGCGGTTGGGGTTCGCGGCCGGAACGGTGGGCACGGTAATGAAGTTCACCCTGGCCGGGTCGATGTTCTTGAGCCGGTCCGCGATGGTCAGCAACGCGGGAATCGAGGCGAGGCCGTCGTCCACGGTGAGGTTCCGGGTGACGGTGTCGGCGATGCCCAGGACCTTCTGAGGGTTCCGCAGCGTCCCCTCATCCTTGAGCTTGCGGGTCAGCGAGCCCAGGAAAGCCTGCTGCGCCTGGATCCGGCCCAGGTCCCCGCCGTCCGCGAACGCGTACCGGGTCCGCAGGAACGCCAGCGCCTGGTCGCCCTGCACGCTCGAGGTCCCCTCCGGCAGGCGCAGCCCGGAATCGGGGTCGAACACCGCCGCATCCACGCACACGTCCACGCCGCCCACGGCATTGGAGAGCTCCTTCACCGAGTTGAAGTCGGCCATCATGAAGTGGTCAATCTCGAACCCGGTCACCTCGTTGACAGTGTCCACGGCGCAACCAATTCCCGCCTCGGCCATGGCGCTGTTGATCATCGCCCCGGGGCGGGCCGCATACCGCCGGTCCGTGTCCTGGTCCTCGCAGGACGGCACGTCCACCAGAAGGTCGCGCGGGAAACTGATGACATTGACGTCCTGGTTGTTGGCCGAAATGTCCAGGAGCATCATGACGTCGGACTGCCCGTACCCGGAGGACTGGTCCGCCGTCCCGTAGGCGGCGTTCTTCCCATCCCGCGTATCGGTGCCCAGGATCAGCACCTGGAGCCTGTCCGTCCGGTCATCCACCGGGCCCTCGGACCGCTGCCCGCCGGCACCCAGCGCCGACGATTTAATGTTCGATTGCAGCCGGAAAGCCCAATAGCCGCCGAACACCAACGCCGCCACGAGCAGCACAGCAACAGAAGCGCCGGCAATCAGGAGCCATCGCGGCGCGCGCCTGCGCGAATACCGGGCACTCCCCTTGGTCAGCGTTCCTTGGCCAGGATAGCGCGCGGCCGCGGGGTCGGAGTTTTCGGGGCGGGGCGTGCTGTCCAACAGAAGAACCTTTCGGGGGTTGACCGCGCCCCACGCTACAAGGCCCCGCCTCATGGTTCACGCCCCTCCGCGGGCAACCAGGGATCCGATGCTGAATGGTTACCTCAGCAAAGCACCCGAAAAGCAGGGCTAGCCCTTGCGCTCCGCCCGGTACGCGCTGGGGCTCACCCCATGCAGGCGCCGGAACTGGCGGGAGAAGTAGAACTGGTCCTGCAGCCCGATCTCGCGGCCCACCTCGGCGATGGGCAGGTCAGTGGTGTCCAGCAGCAGCCGCGCCCGCGCCATCTTCAACGCCGTGTGGTGCGCCAGCACTCCCCCGCCCGTCGCCTCCCGGAACAGCTTGCTCAGGTACGACGACGACACCCCCACCAGCGCCGCAAGATCGGCCAGGCGGAACGAGCCATCCACCCGGTCCTCCAAATAGTTCATCGCCTGCTGCAGTGGCGTCCCCTTCTCCGGCAGCCGGCGGTCGATGGCCAGGGCGGTCAGCAGCCGCCACGCCATCCCGGCAGTGGCCACCAGCCTGGCCGGCGACTGGTCCTTCTCCAGCGCGCTGATGATCTCGTCCAGCATCGCCGTCAGCCGGTCCGCCGCCACCAGCGGAATAACCTGCGCACCCCGCACGCCAGCTCCGTCCAGCAGGTCAGCCACATCGGCACCGCGCACATGGCACCACCAGATAGTCCACGGGTCGCCTTCCGCGGCACCGTACGCGTGGGCCTCACCTCTTCCGCCGGGAAGCACGACGGCGGTGGCCGCACCCACGGCGGTCCGCACCCCGCCGGTTTCCACCCACCCCGTGCCCGCGACGCACAGGATCACAATGGTTTCCGCCGCGCCGTCCGGCCGGTGCCGGCCGTGGTCGGCGGCTGCGGGAAAGACGCCGGCGTCGGTAACCACCAGGTGCCGGGTGATGGGACGGCTGAGGGCATCGCGGACCAGCGGCCGGGGCACCACCACCAGCCGCTGGTTCTGGAACCCGGTGGCGCGCGCCAACCCGTCCCCTTCCGTCACGGAATGTCCATGATAGAACGGAAGCCCGGCAGCGGAACGGGACACCGGAGCTCAGCTCACAGTAAAGCCGAGGATCAGATCGTTCATGCGCCGCTGCCACCCGGCGTCAGCCCACATGGGGTGGTGCGGGGCCGCGTTGGAACACAGCACCATCCCCCACACGCCGTGCGCCAGTGCCGTGCGGATGCCGTGCTCGGCCAGCTCCCGCCCCGCCGGCCCTTCCTCGAACCCGCCCTGCAGCGGTGTGTAGCCGATCCACCCCTCGCCCACCACCGCGGGCACGTCCTTCCACCGGGCCCACGCGGCGATAGCCACCACCCGCGATTCGATCTCGCGCCACATCACCTCCCGGTACGGCCGGTATTCCTTGTCCAGCCACGTGTCCCAGGCCGCGGGATCGATCCAGTCGTAGCCGTAGAACATCTGGTCCGTGACCACGGTGGCCCGGTACTTCCAGGACGCCAGCCGCCCGTACTCAGCAAACGAGGGAGCATCGGCCCGCAACAGCGACCGCAGGGCAGCGTTGGGAAACCCGTCGGTCCCCTCGGACCGGATGTCGATCCGCTGCTGCAGGGCATCGAGTACCCCATAGCTGTAGACGTGAAACTGGGCGGCGCCCATGCCCTCGGGAACGGTGTGCATGGCCAGGTGCGGCGGCTTGCCGTAACTGGCCGTCACCAGCAGGTCCGGGTGCAGCTTCCGCAGCCGCTGCACCTGCTCCGTGCCGCCGTCGGCCAGCGCCGGGAGGATGGAGAAATCCACCTCGTTGTGCAGTTCCACCATGGCGATCCGCTCCCGGTGCCCGGCCCCGGACACGGCGCGGATCAGCCGGTCCCAGGCATCGGCCAGGACCCGGTACCGGCCGGCCAGCGGGACGGCGTCGATGGCCTCGAACCACTGCGGGGAGGCGGCGAACACCGCGGACTGCTGGTATTCCCAGCTGGCCAGGAGGATCACCAGCCCGTGGCGTTCCGCGGCGTCGAAAAGCGCGATGAGGCGCTCCCGCAGGTTCAGCCGGTACCCGCCGGGGGCGTCGTACCAGCGGGTGCCGCGGCCGTAGATCCCGCCGTCGGGCGCCGTGCCGAGCCCCCCGATCTCCAGGTCCTCCGCGAGCGCGTCCAGGCCGAGCCCGCCGAAAAGCAGCAGCGGTGCCGCGCAGATCCGGATGGCGTTGTATCCGAGCTCCGCCGCCCGCGCACACGCAGCGTCGAGGTCCGCGTACGGCCCGCCGTCCTCGGCGCGGGTGTACCAGGAAAAGTCCCAGAGGGTGATGGCCAGCCGGGGCGGAAGGTGCGACGGCGGCGCTCCCGTCAGGGAGCCCGTGTCACCTTCCACGGTTCCGGACCCCAGGTAGCGGGGTTTTTCACTCCCGGAGGTTTCAGTCCCCAGGTTTTCGGTCACAGTGCTGCCCCTTCTTTCGTGCCGGCATGCGCGGCCAGCAGGCGCCCCTGACCGGCCAGCTGCCGGAGGTGCGCGGCTGCTGCGGCCCGGGAAGCTGCGGTATCAGTGTTAAAGAGGAGCAGCTCAGGCAGCGATGTCGCGAAATAGTCCGGCGCAGCGGGAGCGGAGTCCAGTTCATCAGCCCGGGCCTCCAGCTGCCGCCAGACGTCCTCGCCGCCGTCCGGCAATCCCAGCCGCACGAAGGCGATGCCCCGCCAGTAATCCGCCGAGCCTGCCGGACGCCGGTCCACCGCCAAGGGTCCGCCCGCCAGAAGGGCACGGTTCCACGCCTCCGCCGCGGCAGCAGCGTCGCCGGCAAGGTCCAGCGCGTCTCCCAAGGCCACGAACCGCTCAGCCATGCTGTCCGCGGGATGCCGGCCCTCGCCCAGGTTCGCCGGGGCCTCGATGCCGTCCCGCAGCAACGCTGCGGCCGCCGTCGGGCTTTCCTCCATCAGGAGCCGGGCCTGCTGGACGGCGGCCCGGTCGTAGGCCGCGAGCGCCAGTCCCTCCCCGCCTTCGAAGGGCTGGAAGCTGCGGGACGCCAGGAGGGCCAATGCGTCCTCTGCCCGCCCGGCATCGGTCAGCAGGTTGGCGTAGAGGATGGCGAGGTCGTCCCGGTCCAGGACGGCGGGCCCGTGCTGCTCTATGGCGGTGATCCGCTCCCCGGCCGGCAGCCCGCGGACCTCCGCGAGGACGGCACGCTCGAACACCAGCCGGGCATCGCCTGGGGCCAGTTCCAGGGCGCGGCGGAAGTACCGGTCAGCCGTGCCGGGGTCCCCGCCCGTATTCACCGTGGCAAGGGCGGCATTCCGCCACACCACGGGATCCTGCGAACCGTGGGCCATGGCCTTCTCCAGGTACGCCAGGGCGTCCGTGGTCCTCCCTGCGTCCAGCAGCCAGCACCCCAGCAGCCCGTGGGCCACCCTGTCCTTGGGATCGGCCTCGAGCGCCCAGTGCAGCGCGTCGAAGTCGTCCAGCCCGTAGGGGAACGCGTACGTGGTATCCGCGCGCCTTGCCCTGGCACGCTCCGCGGCGGCGGTCTCCGGGTCCAGCACTTCCTCGAGCCAGCCGGCGCGCAGGTAGTGCCGCAGCGGGCCGGGGTTGCCGAAGGACGGGTGGGCGTCTGCGGGTTCCGCGCTGCGGGTCAGGTCAAGGGCACGCTGCCACTGCCCCGCCCGCGCCAGCCAGCACGCCACCGCCAGGCCGGTCTTGGGATCCGCCACCTGCAGGGTTCCGGCGAGGGCCTGCGCCACCGGATCCAGGGGGTCGGCCGCCAGGATGTCCGCCAGCAGCGCGGTGCTCTCCGTCTGGCGCCCCAGCCGTTCCAGTGCGAGGTAGCTCAGGTGCCCGGCCTCCGGGCTGGTTGCCTCTGTCGCAAGCGCCAAAGCCGCCCGGCGGAGTGCTTCCGCCGCGTCACCGGACCGGAGGGCCAGCCGGGCGAGGGCCAGGTGCGCCGGGTGGGCCCATGCCCTGTCCCAGGCAGCCTTTCCGAAGTTTTCCCGGGCTTCCTCCAGATGCCCGGTCCGCTCCAAGACCAGGCCGAGCCGGTAGCTCGCTTCCCCGCTGGGCGGGTTCAGGTTCCGCCGGGTCAGACGGGCCAGGGCGTTCTCCAGCAGGTCCCGGGCCTGGGCATACTGGCCGCTGCGGTACCTCGCGGCCGCGAGCGCGGTGGAAGCGCGCGAGTCCAGCGGATCCCGGCACAGCATCTCCTCGAAGTACGGCAGCGGCGACCGGGTAGGGTGCCGGTTCTGTGCCAGATGCGTCCCGGTGACAAACAGCTCGTCCATGCTGTCCATGTCCTGCGGCTGCGCCGGCTCGGTGGCCGCCCACGGTTCGGGGTTCTCCGCGGGGTGCCGAGGGGTCCACGAGATCACTTCCGCGCCTCCGTCCATGACCCGCAGCGTCAGGTCGGTGCCGGCGGCGGGCACGGGCAGATGAAGCGTGGCGGTAAACGGATGGGCGGGCGAGAGGACCGCGGCCCAGGTGTGGAGCGTCGCCTCGCCGAGCCTGAGCTCAATCCGTGCGTCCCGGCGGGCGGTGGCGGAAACGCCCACGGTGACGGTGCGGCCCGCGTCATCAAGGGAAAGCGCGACGGCGGCGTCCAGGTTTGCCTGCTGCGCCGGGCCCATCTGCCGGATGGGGTACCAGTACTGGCTGAAGGTGCGCGTCTCACCGGGGGCGAGGTAGCTGAAATCGGGCTGGTTGTCCGTGAAGACGCCGGCCATCAGCTCCACGTACGGGCCGTCGTCGTCCGTTAAATGCCTGTCCCAGGCGGTGCCCACGGGACCGGTCCCCCACGTCCACTGCTTCTTGCCGGGGGCGATGCTGCGGTCCGCCCAATGGACGAACCCGGCCCCGGCGGCATGGTCGTACCCGCCGAAGAAGCTGTCCCGGGTGTCCGTGACCATGTAGGAGGTGGGGACGGGGATGTTGGCGTAGAAGTCGAGCCGGTCCGCATCGCCGCCGCCTTTTGCCGCGAGCGCCGGGTAGTCCACGCCGTAGTACGGCCGGTCCGCGCGCGGGAAGGCGGTGACGGCGCGGCGGGCGTGGTCCGCAACGTGGGTGACGTCCGTGGGGAAGAAGGACTGGTACTTCTCATGCACCCGGGCGGCGACGTTGGCCCACCAGAGGAAGGTCTGCGGCTCGTCGGTCCGGTTGTGGAGCCGCGCCTCCACCTCGATCAGCGAACTGCCCGGCGTCAGCCGGACGCCGTGGGTGCCGCGCATCCGCTGCAGCGGGTCCAGGTCGCTGTGCCACACGGTGACGCTGCCATCCACGGAAAATTCGACGGCGGTGTCCACGGGGAGGAAGGTGGCCGGCCGGTGGTGCTGGGGCCAGTTGAACTCCACCCCGCCGGAAATCCACGGCCCGGCGAGGCCCACCAGTCCGGGCTTGATCACGTTGTTCCGGTAGAAGAAGTCATACCCGGCGGTCTTGTCGTAACCGATGTGGATGCGGCCGCCGATCTCCGGGAGGAGCATCAGGCGGACATATTCGTTTTCCAGGTGGATGGCCTGCCACAGCCGGGGTTTCTTCTCCGCCCCAATGCTGTCGATGAACGGCATCGGATACACCCTGCCGCTGGAGCCCTGATACACCCGCCGGTCCAGGAACAGCGGATACCGGTCGGGTTGCCCGGGGGCGTAGGTGTCGATCGGCACCGGTTCGCTCCAGCAGGCCACACCGCCTGCGTCCAGGATGTCCTGCTGGTCCTGCGGGGCATCGGGCAGGACAATCGTGCTCCTCGCGTCATTCGTCACCACTACAGGCTATGAAGTGGGACCTTGCTTTCCCATGGCTTATAGCGGCACGAATATGGACGATCGTGTACTCAGTGGTGCAGGTTCATCCGTTGCAGGACGGTGGCGGAAATTTCCTCCACGGACATCGAGGCGGAGTTCACGAACGGAATCGAATTCACCCGGTACATGTCCTCCGCGTTGCGCAGCTCGAAGCTGCACTGGTTCAGCGAGGCGTAGTTGCTGCCGGGGCGGCGCTCCTGGCGGATCTGGCTCAACCGGACCGGCAGGGACGTCAGCCCGAAGCACTTCTTCGCGAACGGCAGCAGGGGTTTGGGCAGCGACAGGCTGGCGAAGTCCTCCTCCACCAGCGGGAAATTGGCCGCGAGGATGCCGTGCTGCAGCGCCAGGTACATGGTGGTGGGCGTCTTGCCGCAGCGCGACGGGGCGATGAGGATCAGCTCGGCGCGTTCCAGCGCACGGAGCGACTGCCCGTCGTCGTGCTCTATGGCGTACTCGACGGCGGCCATGCGCGACTGGTAGCGCACGGCATCGCCCACGCCGTGGGCCTGGCCGGGCTGGCCGCTGGCGGAGGCGTGCAGGGCCTGCTCCAACTGGCCGAGATGCGTCCCGATCAGGTCAAAAAAATGCGCACGGCTGCGGGCCAGGACGGCGCGGACGTCAAGGCTTACCGTGGTGGAAAAGACGAGGGGCCGGGGGCCGGCGGCGGCCACCTGGTCGATGACTGCCACCACCTCCTGCGCCTGCTCCACCGTGGTGATGAACGGGACGGTGCGGCGTTCCAGGTGCTGGGCGGGAAACTGCGTGAGCAGGGTGTTGCCCAGCGTCTCGGCGGTGATGCCGGTGCTGTCCGAAAGGAAGAACACCGTGGGGGCGGACGTGCTGCCCGCCCCCACGACGTCCCGCCATGGGGCGTCAGGCACTTAGACCGCTGTGTGGTTGCTGGTGCGGGCCAGGCGCAGCCAGGTTTCGGTCACGGCGTCCGGGTTCAGCGAGATGGAGCTGATGCCCTGGGCCAGCAGCCACTCGGCGAAGTCCGGGTGATCGCTGGGGCCCTGGCCGCAGATGCCCACGTACCGGCCCTTGGCGCGGCAGGCGGAGATGGCCATCTCCAGGAGCTTGGTGACCGCCGGATTCCGCTCATCGAAGCCTTCGGCCACCAGGGCCGAGTCACGGTCCAGGCCCAGGGTGAGCTGGGTCAGGTCGTTGGAGCCGATGGAGAATCCGTCAAAGTACTCCAGGAACTCGTCGGCGAGCAGCGCGTTGGCCGGGAGCTCGCACATCATCACGATTTCCAGGCCGTTCTCGCCCCGGGCCAGCCCGTTGGCGGCGAGCAGTTCGGTCACGCCGCGGGCCTCGGCCAGGGTGCGCACGAACGGGACCATGAGCTTGATGTTGGTCAGGCCCATCTCGTTGCGGACGAACTTCAGGGCCTCGCACTCCATCTCGAAGGCCTGCCGGAACGAGTCCGAAAGGTACCGGGACGCGCCGCGGAAGCCGATCATCGGGTTTTCCTCGGACGGCTCAAACGCGGGGCCGCCCAGCAGGTTGGCGTACTCGTTGGACTTGAAGTCCGAGAGCCGGATGATCACCGGTTCCGGGGCGAAGGCCGCGGCGATCGTGGAGATGCCCTCGGCCAGGCGCCGCACGTAGTAGTCCCGCGGGCCGTCGTACGCGGCGGTCTTTTCACGGATCTGCCGCACGGTGAAGTCCGAAAGCGACGCCGGGCGTTCAATCTCCCCGGCCACGGCCAGCAGGGCGTTGGGGTGGATGCCGATCTGCCGGTTGATGATGAACTCCAGGCGGGCCAGGCCAACACCGTGGTTGGGCAGCTTGGAGAAGCTGAAGGCCTGCTCCGGGGTGCCCACGTTCATCATGATCTTGACCGGGGCCTCCGGCATGGTGTCCAGGCTGGTTTCCTGCAGGGTGTAGTCCAGCAGCCCCTCGTAGACGAAGCCTGCCTCGCCTTCAGCGCAGGACACGGTGACCGGAATTCCGTCCTTGAGGACCTGGGAGGCCTTGCCGGTACCCACGACGGCGGGGATGCCCAGTTCGCGGGCGATGATGGCCGCGTGGCAGGTGCGCCCGCCACGGTCGGTGACGATGGCGGCGGCCTTCTTCATGATCGGTTCCCAGTCCGGGTCCGTCATGTTCGCCACCAGGACGTCGCCGGCCTGGAAGGAGGCCATCTGGTCGATGGAGGTCAGTACCCGCACCTGGCCGGCGCCGATGCGCTGGCCGATGGCGCGGCCCTCGGCCAGGACGGCGGAACGCTCGCTGAGGGTGTAGCGGGAGATGGTGCCGGAGGCCTTGCGGGACTCCACGGTCTCGGGGCGGGCCTGCAGGATGTACAGTTCACCGTCCAAACCGTCCTTGCCCCATTCGATGTCCATGGGGCGGCCGTAGTGCGCCTCGATGGCCAGGGCGTGGCGGGCCAGTTCCTGGACCTCGTCATCGGTCAGGCTGAAGCGGCGGCGCAGGTCCTGCGGCACGGGAACGAAGTCCACGGTCCGGCCCACTTCATCTGAGTCCGTGTAGATCATCTGGACGGCTTTTTCGCCGAGGCCGCGCTTGAGGACGGCGGGCCGCCCGGCTGCCAGGGCAGGTTTGTGCACGTAGAACTCGTCCGGGTTCACGGCGCCCTGGACCACGGCTTCGCCGAGGCCGTAGGACGAGGTGATGAACACGGCGTCGTTGAAGCCCGATTCGGTGTCCATGGTGAACATCACGCCGGAAGCGCCGACGTCGGAACGGACCATCCGCTGGATGCCCGCCGAGAGTGCCACCTCGGAGTGGGTGA
This sequence comes from Pseudarthrobacter sp. 10T415, assembly GCF_056394175.1. Classification (NCBI taxonomy): domain Bacteria; kingdom Bacillati; phylum Actinomycetota; class Actinomycetes; order Micrococcales; family Micrococcaceae; genus Pseudarthrobacter; species Pseudarthrobacter sp. 10T415. Next base: position 33,274 of record NZ_JBFTHJ010000018.1, read on the forward strand.
AGCCGTGGTGCACGCGGTAGGCGATGGCGCGGTCGTTATAGAGCGAGGCGAAGACGTCCTTGATGGCGAGCAGGACGTTGTCCACGCCGCGGATGTTCAGGAAGGTCTCCTGCTGGCCTGCGAACGAGGCATCGGGCAGGTCCTCGGCCGTGGCGCTGGAGCGGACCGCCCAGGACACGTCGGCGCCGTGGCTGCCGGTGAGGCGCTCATAAGCGGAGCGGATCTGCTCTTCGAAACCGTCAGGGTACGGGGTCTCCCGGATCAGGTCCCGGATCTGCTTCCCGGCCACCGTCAAAGCGGCCACGTCGCCGCTGTCCAGGTCTTCGAGAATGCTTTCAATCCGGGCATCGAGGCCCGTCCCGGCAAGGAATCTTCTGTAAGCGTCGGCTGTGGTTGCGAAACCGTCCGGTACTTTTACCCCTGCAGAGGCAAGATTCCGGACCATTTCTCCGAGCGAGGCGTTCTTGCCGCCGACCTGGTCGAGGTCGGACAGGCCGAGGTCAGAAAACCAGAGAACGTCAGTCATAGGTGGTGTCCCTCCATTGGGCACGCGCTGACAAGCGCTGAGAAAAAGATGTGATGCAAGGTTTGTCAGGAGTGCGCCAAAGAAGCAAACGGATGTGACCCATACAACACCCGGAGGACGTAATGAAGTGTCACCCAGCGGTTGGGGCCGTAGGGTTTTAGGCCGCGAGCCGCGCGTCGGCCGCCGTGGTAACGGAACCCACCACGGGAAGCGCCTCGGTGAGTGCCTCAATGATGGCCATCTGGCCGGTGGAATCGGGAACGCCCGGGTACTGTACGTGCGCCTCAACGGCCTGGGCCGGAGCCTCCACCTCTCGCATCCGGACCAGCGCAACGGCCGAGATCAGGAACCAGGCAACGTTGGTCACCACGGACGGCCAGGCACTGTGCAGGGTGCCGTTGATGATGAAGGCCACGGAACCGAAGAGGTTCGCCGTCTGGAAGCCCTTACCCGCCTTCAGCCAGCCCATAGAAACAGCGAGGTAAGCACTGAGAATCGCAACTGCGCCTGCCCAGCCGGCGAGTTCCCACAGCAGTTCCATGACGTCCTTTCGAGGGTCCCCGCGCAGAATCCAGGCAGGGCTTATGAGGGGTAAAACGGGGGTTGGTTTTGCCGGCCGCCGGGTTCCTCAAGCCCTGTTCGGGCGAGGACCTCATGCTGGCCAGCGGGATAATCATATACCGCTCCGGAGGGCCAATTTGCCACCCCGGCGGGGCCCCGGCTATGGACAACATCGGTGCCGCGTAGCACCATCTGAGAGTGACCTCCGCACCCGTCGATCCGTACCTCCGCGAACTCACCGGGCTGAGGCGCGTCAAGGACCGGATGGACCGGGAATACGCGCAGCCGCTCGACGTCGAATCACTCGCCAAGGACGTCCACATGTCCGCCGGCCATTTCAGCCGCCGCTTCAAGCTCGCCTACGGTGAATCGCCCTACAGCTACCTCATGACCCGGCGCATCGAACGCGCCATGGCACTGCTGCGCAAAGGCGACCTGAGCGTCACCGAGGTGTGCTTCGCCGTCGGCTGCTCCTCGCTGGGCACCTTCAGCACCCGCTTCAGCGAACTCGTGGGCATGCCTCCCAGCGTCTACAAACAGCAGGCGGAACGCTCCACGGCGGGCATCCCCGCATGCGTCGAAAAACAGGTCACCAGACCGGTCAGGAATCGAGAAGCGCCAGCGGTTGAGGCGTTACTAGCATGACTTCCATGGACATCAACATTTCCTCAACCTTCCTTCCCGCCACCGATCCCGACGCCTCACTGGCCTTCTACCGCGACGCGCTCGGCTTCGAAATCCGCAACGACGTGGGCCGCGGCACCATGCGCTGGATCACCGTGGGCCCCGCCGGCCAGAAGGACGTCTCCATCGTCCTGCACCCGCCGGCCGTGGACCCCGGCATAACCGAGGACGAACGCCGCACCATCGCCGAGATGATGGCCAAGGGCACCTACGCCACCATCGTCCTCTCCTCCCCCGACGTGGACGCCGCGTTCGCCAAGGTGGAGGCGAGCGGGGCCGACGTGGTCCAGGAACCCATCGACCAGCCCTACGGCATCCGGGACTGCGCCTTCCGCGACCCCGCCGGAAACACCGTCCGCATCAACCAGCAGCCGTAGGCTGATGACCAATGACGGCGAAGGGAGGCTGCCCGCGCAGCCTCCCTTCAGCGCCGCCCAACGAGATGGAGGCTCGATGAGCACGGATACCGGCACCGACAACCGGGCGGCAGCAGCGCACGTCGCCGACAGCCACGACCTGATCAGCGTCCAGGGCGCACGGGAGAACAACCTCAAGGACGTCAGCCTGGAGCTGCCCAAGCGCCGGCTGACAGTCTTCACCGGGGTGTCCGGTTCCGGTAAGAGCTCGCTGGTGTTCGCCACCATCGCCGCCGAGTCGCAGCGGATGATCAACGAAACCTACAGCGCGTTCGTCCAGGGCTTCATGCCCAGCCTGGCCCGCCCGGACGTGGACCGGCTGGAGGGGCTGACCACCGCGATCATCGTGGACCAGGAACGGATGGGCGCCAACCCGCGCTCCACCGTGGGCACCGCCACCGACGCCAACGCCATGCTGCGGATCCTGTACAGCCGCCTGGGCCAGCCGTACGTCGGCCCGCCCACCGCGTTCTCCTTCAACGTGCCCACCCGCAAGGCCAGCGGCGTGATGAGCACCGAGAAAGGCGGCCGGGTGGAAAAGAGCATCGTCCAGCAGGCCACCTACCTGGGCGGCATGTGCCCCCGCTGCGAAGGTATGGGCAACGTCAGCGACATCGACCGGACCGCGCTGTACGACGATTCCAAGACCCTCGCCGAAGGTGCCCTGACCGTTCCCGGCTACTCGATGGACGGCTGGTACGGCCGGCTGTTCGAGGGCATGGGCCTGCCGATGGACAAGCCGATCGCCAAGTTCACGGCGAAGCAGCTGGACACGATGCTGTTCGCCGAACCCACCAAGATCAAGGTGGAGGGCGTGAACCTCACATTCGAGGGCATCATCCCCAAGATCCAGAAGTCCATGCTGTCCAAGGACGTGGAGGCCATGCAGCCGCACGTGCGCCGCTTCGTGGAACGCGCCGTCACATTCGCCGTCTGCCCCGAGTGCAAGGGCACCCGCCTCACCCCGGAGGCCCTGGGATCCAAGATCAAGGGCAAGAGCATCGCGGACCTGTGCACCATGCAGATCAGCGACCTCGCCGAATGGGTGCGGGACGTGGACGAACCCTCCGTCCGGCCGCTGCTCACCGGGCTCCGGGACCTGCTGGACTCCTTCACCGAGATTGGCCTCGGCTACCTGTCCCTGGACCGGCCGGCCGGCACGCTTTCCGGCGGCGAGGCGCAGCGCACCAAGATGATCCGCCACCTGGGCTCCTCACTCACCGACGTCACCTACGTCTTCGACGAGCCCACCATCGGCCTGCACCCGCACGACATCGAGCGGATGAACAACCTCCTGCTGCAGCTGCGGGACAAGGGCAACACCGTCCTGGTGGTGGAGCACAAACCGGAGACCATTGCCATAGCGGACCACGTCGTCGACCTCGGCCCCCTGGCCGGCACGGGCGGTGGCGAGATTGTCTACGAGGGCGACGTCGACGGGCTGCGTTCCAGCGATACCGTCACCGGCCGGCACCTGGACGACCGCGCCCGGATCAAGGATGCGGTCCGTGCCGCCACGGGTGCCCTGGAAGTGCGCGGCGCCGCCACCAACAACCTGAAGAACGTGGACATCGACGTGCCGCTGGGCGTGCTGTGCGTGGTGACGGGCGTGGCCGGATCCGGCAAGAGCTCGCTCATCCACGGCTCGCTGGCCAAGCGCGAGGGCGTGCTGGTGATTGACCAGGGCGCCATCAAGGGCTCACGGCGCAGCAACCCCGCCACCTACACCGGGCTCCTGGAGCCGGTGCGCAAGGCGTTCGCCAAGGCCAACGGCGTAAAGCCCGCCCTCTTCAGCGCCAACTCCGAGGGCGCCTGCCCCACCTGCAACGGCGCCGGGGTGATCTTCACCGAGCTCGGCGTCATGGCCACGGTGGAGTCCACCTGCGAGGACTGCGAGGGGCGCCGCTTCCAGGCCGCCGTGCTGGAATACACGCTGGGCGGCAGCAGCATCGCTGACGTGTTCGACATGTCAGTAGACGCCGCGCTGCAGTACTTTGCCGAGGGTGAGGCCAAGACCCCGGCGGCGCACAAGATCCTGGAACGGCTCGCGGACGTGGGCCTGGGCTACATCACCCTGGGCCAGCCGCTCACCACCCTCTCCGGCGGCGAGCGCCAGCGGCTGAAGCTGGCCACCCAGATGGCCGAGAAGGGCGAGATCTACATCCTGGACGAACCCACCACCGGCCTGCACCTGGCCGACGTGGAACAGCTCCTGGGCCTGCTGGACCGGCTGGTGAAGTCCGGGAAGTCGGTGATCGTCATCGAGCACCACCAGGCGGTCATGGCGCACGCGGACTGGATCATCGACATCGGCCCCGGCGCAGGGCACGACGGCGGCACGGTGGTGTTCGAGGGCACGCCGGCAGAGCTGGTGGCCGCGAAGTCGACCCTCACCGGGCAGCACCTGGCGGCGTACGTCGGGGCCTAGAGCCGTCCGGTTCCCTGGATCCGTCCGAGGAATTCGACCGTGGCGGCGGCGATCTGTTCCTGCGCAGCCTCCCGGCTGATGCCGGGGTCGCCGTCGCCGGGCTGCGCACCGTAGTCGCCGAAGAAGGCGTGCACGCCGCCCTGGATGGCGGCGAACCCGGCGTCGGCGGGCAGGAGCTCCAGGGAGGCATCGATCTTCGCCGGGGTGCTGAGGCCGTCCTTGGTCCCGGAAACTGACAGGACCTGCAGCCCTGACCGGCCGCGGAGCGAGTCCAGCGGGTAGGAGGCGTAGAGCGTCAGGCCGCTGACGTCGTCGTTATTTAGCGCGAAGGACGACGCCGCCACTCCGCCCAGCGAGTGGCCGCCCACCGCCCAGGTGGTGATGTCCGGGTTCGCGTCCATGGCGCTGCGGGCCTGGTTGGCATCCAGCAGGCTGAGGCCCAGCGGCTCCTTCAGGATGACCACCCGGAACCCTGCGCCGACGGCCGGGGCCAGGATGTCCTGGTAGGCCCGTGCGTCCACCCGCGCGCCCGGGTAGAAGACCAATCCCTTGGTAGGTGCACGGCCGCCGTCGGGCGTCATGGTGATGGTGGTGTTCGTTTCGGTGACGATGAGGTCGGACTTGGGGCCGGCCTCCGCCGCCGCGCCCGGTTGATAGGCGAAAGGGTTGAGCCAGGCCAGCGCCGCCACCAGCGCCAGGACCGCGATCCGTCCGGCCCAGGCGCCGATGGCCCGTACCAGCGACCGGGGGCGGGGCGTGTCCCGCCGCCGCCAGAGGAGGACCGCCCAGGCCACGCCGACGACGGCGGCCGCGATCAGCAGGCCGGGCAGCAGCGGGTGCCCGCCCAGGACAGCCGGGTTCACCACCAGCATCCAGGCCGGAACCGCGATGAGGGCGGCAGCGCAGGCCGCCGTCACCCAGTAGATCGCGGTACGGCGCCTCGGACGCGCGATGGCTGTAGCGGTGGAGGAAGAGGAGTCCATGGTTCCTGATCATTCCACTCAATTCATCGAGCACCCGGTTTCGGCGGAACGCGGGCTTACGGTAGGGGCATGGGTGAAAGTTACCGGTACGACGTAGAGATCCTCCACCTGCTGGTGTCCCCCGCGCACGCCTACTTCGGCCGGGCCCGGGACGGCGCCGCGGACGTTCCCACCTCCGATGCGGACGTCGCCGAGGTGGTGGCCGGCAAGGGCATTGTGGGTGACAGGTTCTTTGGCAAGGCCGCCCACATGGACGCCGCGGTGACCCTGTTCGCCGTCGAATCCCTGGAGGCCATCGCGGCCGAGCTGGGGGCTGCACCGTTCAATCCCCTGCTGACGCGGCGGAACGTGGTGCTCCGCGGGGCCCAGCTGCCGCCCCTGCTGGGACAGGACTTCAGGCTGGAATCAGGCGGATCCTCGGTGTCCCTCTTTGGCGGCCGGCACGCGCAGCCCTGCGCGTGGATGAACCAGATGCTGGCCCCCGGGGCGCATCCGGCCATGCGGGGGCGCGGCGGCATCCGCTGCCGGGCCGTATCCGGCGGCCTGCTCCACCGCGGGCCGGCCGTCCTGGTCAGCCCGGTGCCGCTGGACCCGTCCAAAGCCGGCGAAGCCAGCGTCCTCCGTCCGTCCAGGCTGCCATAAGCCTCCCTGCGATTATTACAACCTTGTTGAGTAATTAACTGATTGAAGAATCTTATTTACAAGTTTGTCATACCGGTATAAGTTCTCTCCAGCGGACCACCCATCGGGTCCGCTTCACCCGAACCTACCGAGGACAGCTATGACATCAACCAGGACTCTGGCCACAAGCCTCATGAGCCTCACCACCGCAGCACTGTTCGCCTTCTGCTCAGCCGGCCAGGCAACGGCAGCGCCCGCATCGCCGGACAACAAGGATGTTGCCGGCGTCAGCAGCGCGGCCGTCACCGACACCAGCGGAGCCGATTACTGGACGCCGGAACGCATGCGCTCGGCCATCCCCGCTGACGTCCTCGCGAAGAAGGCAGTGGACCGGCAGAAGGCCAACCCGGCAGTCCTCCCGGAACAGGCCAAGGGCCCGGAGGCCAAGATCCAGGGCAACGCACCCCAGATCCAGACCAAGGCCAACGCCAGCGAATCCCCGGTGTCCCACATCGGCAAGGTGTTCTTCACCCTCGGCGGCACGAACTACGTCTGCTCGGCCAACTCGGTGGCGTCCACCAACCGCAACACCGTCTCCACCGCCGGCCACTGCCTCAACGAGGGCCCCGGAGCCTTCGCCACCAAGTTCACGTTCGTTCCTGCCTACCTGAATGGCGCCGCACCCTATGGCAAGTGGACTGCCAAGGCGCTGTACGCCCCCACCCAGTGGAGCTCGTCCGGCAGCATGCAGTACGACACAGGCTTTGCCGTGATGAGCCAGCTCAACGGCCGTAACCTGGCCGACGTCGTCGGGGCCTCCGGCGTCAGCTTCAACGCCGCACGAGGCCTCGCCTACAAGGCCTTCGGCTACCCGGCGGCCTCACCGTTCAATGGCGAATCACTGAAGAGCTGCTCCGGCACCGCCACCAACGATCCCTACAGCCCCGAGTTCAACACCCAGGGAATTCCCTGCAACATGACCGGCGGCTCCTCAGGCGGACCGTGGTTCATCGGCACCAGCTCCAGCGGTTACCAGAACTCGGTCAACAGCTACGGCTACGGCACCAACTCCACCAAGATGTACGGCCCGTACTGGGGTTCAGTGATCCAGCAGGCGTACAACACCGCGTCCTCAGCTTCTTAGCTGAACGATGTTGGGTCCCGGGCTCTTCCGGGGCCCGACATCGTGCACTACCGTAGCGACCACGGGCGGGGTTTTCCCGTCCCGGATCCGGCAGCAGGATTGGCCGGATAGTGACTGCATCGATTTGTTCAAGCAAAGGATGACAATGGCCGTTTCAATTGAGCTTGGCAAGAAACTCGACAAAGAGTTCGAAAACCTGTCCCTCGAGGAAATCCTGAATGCGCCGCCGTCGGCCCTTGCCGGCCTGACGGAAAAACACGCCGAACTCCTTGCCGGCATGGGCATCAAGACGATCCGGGACCTGGGCAGCAACAAGTACTTTGCGGTGGCCGGCGTCCTGGTGGCACTGTCCAACCACACCGGCTGATCTTGGCCGGCATTCCCAAGAGGGCACAAAAGGTCCGGCCGGTGATTTAGCACCGGGCGGACCTTTGTGTGGGGGGCGCCGTCGTGCGTTCATCGCCAAGCGCGCGAGGCGTGACTGCGGCGCGCGCAGGTCAGTCCAGCTTCACCCCGCGGAGCAGCACCATGGTTCCGCCCACCACCACCGCGGAGGCGAGGAACACCCCTGCGGCCCCAAGGCCTGCCGCGACCACGCCGATGGCACTCGGCAGCACCACCTGGCCCACGCGGTTCCCGGCGAGGCGGAGGGCGAGCGCCCGGCCGCGCTGCCCCGCCGGCGCCTGCGCGGACAGCCATGACATGGTGAGCGGCTGGCCGATGCCAAGGCCCAGCCCCAGCACTGCCATCACCACGAACAGCAGCCAGGCGGGCATGGGAATCGCCGCGGCGGCCAGGGCGGCAGTGGACAACGCCAGACTGGTGACCAGAAGCCGCATGCGCCCGATCCTCCGCGAGACCCTGCCCAGCAGGAGCCTGGACACCATGGAGAACACGGCGCGGACCGTAAGCATCGCGCCGACCGTGGCCGCGGTGAGGCCGCGGTCCGTTCCGAGTGCGGGGAGGTAGACCATGGTCAGGTCAACCACGGCGAGGACGGTGGCGCTGGTGGCCAGTGCGCGCACGACGCCGGGGGTTTTGAGGAGTGAGAGGGCGCTGCCCTTGGCTGCACTGGTGTCGCCGGCTTTCCTTCGGCCGCCGCTGACCTCGGCCGAGACGATGAAGGTGGCGCCGAAAAGGACCGCGCTCATGCAGACTGCGAGGAGGAAGATCATGTGGGTGTCCGGCTGGACCGAGTTGCCGCCCACCAGGGAAATCGCCAGCGGGCCCAGGGCCTGGCCCAGCGAGGCGGCGAACGTCAGGTACCCGAATGCAGAGTCCATCCGGCTGGCCGCGGCGTTGTTCGCCACCACCGCCTGCTGCCCCACCACGCAGGCCAGCTGGCCGGCGCCCAGGAAGGCGGTGCCAATGACCAGGGCGGTGATGGATGAACCCCAGAACAGCAGGAACGCGGAGCAGGCGAGCACGACGCCGGACCCGATCGCCATGAGCCGGCGCTCACCCAGGCGGTCCACCAGGCCGCCCGTGGGAACGGCGAGGAGCAGGGGAAAGACGGCGTAGCTCGCGGCCAGGAGTCCCAGTGCGAAGCCTGGAACGTCCAGCTCCAGCGCGCGGTAGGTGGCGGCGGGCCGCACCAGGAACGTGACGGCCTGGATCAGGGCTGAGTGCAGGAGCAGGGCGGTGGCCGAGCGCCGGCCGAGTTCACCGATCACGATCCGGCTCCGTTCTTTCCGGAGATGGCCCGGACGGCGGCGTCGCGTGCGCCCATGACATGGTCGAAGGCCACCTTGGCTGCCTGGTCCGGGTCGCCGGCGGCGATCGCTTCAACCAGTGCCCGGTGCTGCGCCAGCGCCTGGTCCCGCCGCCTCTGGGTGCTGTTGGTGTAGTGCCGGTAGCGCTCCATCTGGCTGGAGACCTGGTCGTGGAACCGCCCGGCCCAGGAATTGCCGGCGATCCGGGCGATCCGGGCGTGCAGGGCCATCCCCTGCTCCATGGCGTCGTCAGCAAACTCCACCAGCGCGGCGTTCCGTGCCAGGATTCCGTCAAGTTCGTCGAGGTCCGCGGGTGTCGCTTTCAGGCAGGCGTTCCGCGCCATGAGGGACTCGACGGCCGCGCGGACCTCGTACAGCTCCGAAATCTCTCCCTCGTCCAGCACCGGGACCACCACGCCCCCGGTGGGTTGCTGCTCCAAGAGGTTCTCGGAAATCAGGCGGCGGATGGCTTCGCGCAGCGGCGTCCGGCTCACCTGCAGCTCGGTGGCCATTGCCGGTTCGTAGATGCGCTCACCGGGTTTCAGGTCAAGGCTGAGGATGCGCCGCTTCAGCTCGGCGTAAACGACGTGGGCGCCCGTGTTCCGGGCGGGAATTGCTGGCATGGGTGGGACCTCCGGCTCCCAGCATACTTGTATACAACTATGCAAAGCAGCTTTTGGGGGCCACATCACGCGGGCGATCCTGGGTGCGGGAGACGGCGGAGCCGGTGTGCAGCACGCAGAAGGAGGGGACAGCTCTTGCTGTCCCCTCCTTCGTGCCTGGCCCAGCGCCGCCGGCTGGTCAGGCCTTGTGCGCCTCCAGGTCCTCCAGCGACTTGCCCTTGGTGTCCGAGGACATCAGGGTGGCCACGGTGGCCACCAGGCAGATGACAAAGGTGGTCAGCCCGATGGTGAAGGGGACGTTGGCGGTGCCCGGAGGGGCAATGGCAGTGAATATGCTCGGGAAGAAGGACGCGATCATCAGGCCGATGTTCTGCGAGACGGCAAAACCGGTGACGCGGATCCGCATGGGGAACTGTTCCTGGAAGAACGTGGCGAAGGTGGCGTTCCACATCTGGAAGAAGATGCCCTGAACGATCACCACGGAGACGAACACCAGCGGCAGGCTGCCCTGTTCGATCGCCCAGAGGTATCCGCCCACCATCACGCCGCCCAGGAGTCCGCCGCCTGCCATCAGCGTGCGCCGGCCAATCCGGTCGGACAGCGCGCCGAAGAGCGGAATGGTGACGACGGCGGCGATGTTGGCCACCAGCGTGACCCACAGGAACTCGCTGCTGGAGAACCCGTTGCCGTAGCCCTTCTGGGTGGCGTAGGAGACGCCGAAGATCAGGGTGGCCATGCCGATGACATTCGCGAAAGTCATCAGGATGCAGCGGACCATGGCGCCGGGCCGGGTGCGCAGGAGTTCCACCAGCGGGAAGCGCTGCTTCTGCGCAGCTTCCCCGGACTTCGCAGCGTAGGCAGGCGGCTCCTGGACCCGGCGGCGGATGAAGTAGCCGGCAAGGATCACCACGGCGCTCAGCAGGAACGGAATGCGCCAACCCCAGGACGCGAACTGGTCCGCCGGGAGCGCTGCGGAGAGCGGGAGCAAAACGGCGGTGGCCAGGATGGAGCCCACCTGGGTGCCCTGCAGGCTGAAGCTGGCGAAGAAGCCGCGCCTGGAATCCGGCGAGTGCTCCACGATCATTGCACTGGCACCGCCCAGTTCACCGGCCACGGCGAAGCCCTGGATCAGGCGGAGGACCACCAGCAGGGCCGGAGCCAGGAGGCCCACCTGCCCGTAGGTGGGGAGGAGCCCCACGGCGAAGGTGGCGAAACCCATGAGCAGCATCGCGAAGACCAGCACGCTCTTGCGGCCCTTCCGGTCGCCGTAGGCACCAAGGACCACGGCGCCGATGGGCCGGGACACATAGCCCACCGCGTAGGTGGCCAGCGAGGCGATGATGCCGACGGTGGGGTTTTCAGACGGGAAGAAGATGGTGGGGAAAACCAGGGTCGCGGCCAGCGAGTACAGCGCAAAGTCGTAGTACTCCAGGGCGCTTCCGATCCAGCCGCTCATCGCGGCCTTCCTCGGATCCCGTGGTCCGGCCCCGGCCGCCCCGCTGGTGCTGACGGCGCAGGTGTTAACGGCGCTGCTGTGGGTAGTGCTCATGTGCTTGTCCTTCGACTCCATTGGCAAAGAACCGGCATCACCGGCGCTTTGAATCGATTCACAATCTTAGGACGTGACCAGCATTACGTCAATGGGCAAGCGCTATCCCAGCTCGTAGGCCTCTTGCGCCAGGCGGATGAAATCAGCCACCGCGGGCGAAGGATCGTCCCGCCAAAAGGCCAGGAAAACCTCAATCCGCGGGGCGTCGCGCACCGGGCGGTAGGCGATGCCCGGGCGCGGATTCTGCGCGGCCGTTGCCTCGGACGACATCCCCAGCGCCTTCCCCGTGGAAATCAGCGTCAGCCACTCGTCCACGCCCTGGACCAGCCGGAACCCGGCAGGGCGGGAACCCTCCGGCCAGAGCTCTTCACTGGTGGTTCCGGTGCGGCGGTCGACGGCGATGGTCCGGTCCGAGAAGTAGGCCATCCGCAGGAACCGCCTGCGGGAGAGGGGATCGCCGCTGGCCACCGCGGCGTACCGCGCTTCGGTTCCGATCGGCGTCGACGTAAAGCGGGCATCGGCAGCGGAGCGGCGCAGCACGGCGATATCGGCTGACCCGTCGGCGAGGCCGCCGGACGGGGCACTGGACTGGACCCACACCAGGGATACCTCCGGATGGAGCTCCTCCCACTGGCGCTGCAGCGCAATGGTGCGGCGGCCCAGCGCGGACCAGGCGTAGCTCACCCGCAGTTCGCTGCCGTGGTCCCGGGCCTCCCGCTCCAACAGGGCCAGTTCGTCGAGGACGCTGCGGGCATGGGCAATGATCCGCTCGCCCACAGGCGTCGGGGTGAAGCTGCGTGTGGTCCGCTGCAGGATGCGGAGCCCCAGGGCCTGTTCCAGCGCCGCGACGGACCGGGAGACCGCGGCCTGCGAGGTCCCCAGTTCGATGGCGGCGTCCGTGAAGGTTTCGGCGTCCACGACGGCGACGAGAGCGCGGAGATAGCGCAGCTCAACATTCATACGCTCATCGTATAGAAGGCCCGGCAAATGCATTTCTTGTGGCACCTGCCGCGGCCGGACACTGTGGGGATGGACGCTTCATTGCTGCATGGCGCGGGGAAGACCCGCAGTGCGACGCGCACCCGGGGCGGGCCGCCGTCGTCGTTGGTTCGTGGCCTGCTGACCATGACCGGGGCGGGGCTCAGCAACCAGCTGGGCGCCGGAATCGGCGCGCATGCCTTCCCGGTGATCGGACCCGCCGGGGTGGTGGCAGTGCGCCAGCTCGTGGCCGCGGCCGTGCTGCTTCCTGCTGCGCGGCCACCGTTCCACCGCTTTACGTGGCGGCAGTGGTGGCCGGTCCTCCTGCTGGGCGTGGCCACGGCCGCGATGAACATCTGCCTGTATGTGGCCATTGACCGGATCGGGCTGGGGCTGGCGGTCACGCTGGAATTCTTGGGCCCGCTGGCGGTGGCGCTGCTGTCCTCGCGGAGCCGCTGGGACCTGCTGTGCGGGATCGGCGCCGGCGCGGGCGTATACGTCCTGGTGATGCCCGGGCCCGCCAGCGACCTGGCGGGGATACTCATTGGCCTGGGCGGCGCGGCGGGTTGGGCGGCCTACATCCTGCTGAACCGTGTGGCCGGTCAACGGCTCCCCGGCCTGCAGGCCCCGGCGGCCGCCAGCCTGGTTTCACTGGCGCTTTACGTTCCGGTGGCCGTCCACCTGCTCGCCAGCGGCCGCTTCACCGGACAAGCCCTGATGTATGCCTCCGCGGCCGGAATCCTGTGCTCGGTGGTCCCCTACGCTGCCGACCTGATCGCCCTCCGCTTCGTTCCTGCCGGTTTCTTCGGGGTGTTCATGAGCATCAACCCCATCCTCGCGGCGCTCTCCGGAACGGTGGTGCTGGGCCAGGTGCTGGTCCTTCACGAATGGCTGGGCATCACCCTGATCGTCGCGGCCAATGCCACGGCGATCTGGCTCGCCGGACGGGGGCGGCGAATGCCGGGGCGGACCGGGCAGCTGGTCAGTTCACCGCGGAGGTGACGCTCACAACATGGCCGTGGCGTTGGCCGGCGATCCTGTTCCACCGGTGATGTTCAGCGGTTTGATGCTGATGAACGCATCCCACCGGCCCGCGCTGCGCATGTGCCGCGCCAGCGGGCCGAGGCGCCACAGCTCGCCGAGTGGCATGCCGAGCTTGGCAAGGAGTTGCTGGTGCATCATGCCGTTGTCGTTGGGGGCCGAGCCCCGGTACGGGCTGTCCGGAACCGCCGGCAGGCATTCCAAGGCGAAGTTGTCCGCTGCGAGCAGTGCCAGGCGCTGGTCCCAGGCCCACGCCACGAACTCCTGCGACTGGGCGATGCCCGTGGCCTTCCTGCTGTCGCGCACCTGCTGTTTTTCCGCCGTCGGCAGGTCCAGGAACCATTCGCACCACCCCGTGTGCAGCAGCAAAATGTCCCCCTGGCGGAGAGTAACTTCCTGCGCGGCGAGGGCTGCCTGGATGAGGTCGAGGCCCAGCGGCTCCCCTGCCGCGTGGTCGATCGGGTTGCCGTGGGCGGGGCGGTAGCCGTCAAGATCCACCAGCACCGCGCGGCCTACGATCGGTTCGTCAGCCCATTCCTGGATGCCCAGGTCCGGGGTTCCCTCCACCACGCGGTCATCGGCCGTGCCGTTGTAGAACCCCACGTCGTCCGCACGACGGTGCCGGAGGCCGTCCACCTGGCTGGACCCCTGGAGGTAGTAGCCGTCCAGGAAGTCGTCGCGGTGGGCCGGGTGGGAGGAGTAGATGGTGTGCTTGGGTGCGCCCCGCTTCAGCGACATTCCGGGGTGGAACGCGTCGGCGGGGTAGTCGAGGCCGAAGACGGTGCCGGTGCGTATGCACTCACGGGCATTGAGCAGCACCTCGGGGGTGATGAACGACGGCGTCCCCCGGGTTGGGTGCGGAAACAGGCCCCACGAGGTTCCGGCCAGGCGGCCTTCCCGCTGCAGCAGCGCGTCAAATCCGGGATATATGCCGTCAGTGGAATTCATCGGGCCCCGACCTTCTGCGGCTGCTCCTGCGGCTGACGGCGTTTGTAGCTGAGCAGGAACCCTGCCACGGCGCAGACGGAGGCGGCGATGCAGATGGGTGTCTTGATGGTGTCGTTGAGCGCCGTGAGCCACTGGCCCTGCCCCGCCACGAGGCCGATCGCCTGGCCGAGGACGAAGACGATCCCGCCGGCCAGCAGTACAGCCAGGGTGAGGACGAAGAGGACTTCGATGGCCCTTCGGAAGGTATGCATGGAATGTTCCCTAGATCGGCAGGATGCCGAGGATGATCAGGACGCCGATGCCCAGCAGCGGCAGGGCGTAGTGGGTCAGGAGGCGGAGGAAGGTCTTGAGCGGATCCACGTCCGCGATGCCGCAGGCCACGTACAGCGGGGCGCCGCCGGGCGGGACTGCCGCTTCGCAGGACGAGAAAACCAGGACGGCAACGGCAGCGGTGGTGGCCGGAACGCCGGCGGCGACAAGAGTTGCCACCCCCACCGTTCCCACAGCGGCCATGGTGGCAGTGGCGGACAGTGGTGCCGCCACCGCAATGATGATCAGGCCGATCAGGATGGCCAGCAGCCATAGCGGCAGGTTCATCCCGTTCAGGAGGGTGGTCATTTGCTTGGGCAGCCCGGTGGCGGCCAGCGCGTTGGCCCCGGCGAAGGCAAACACCACGGTGACGCCCACAATGCCGAACCGCGGAGCGGACTCCTGCAGCAGCGTCCACCAGCCCCGGCCGCTGCCCGGCAGGTTTTTCCGGCCGAGCAGGAGGCCGGTGATGATCAGGACTACGGGGATCCACACGATGACGCTGACGGATTTGGTGACGTCCCCGCCGGTCCAGTCCGACAAACCCTTGGCCAGGGCCCCCGTGGTGATCATCAGCGGGATGGCCACCACCACGAACAGCAGCAGCGTGGCCCAGCCGCGGCCGAAGGCCGAGCGCACCGTCAGCCGGTGCGCGGCATCGAGCGGGGTCATCCCGCTCTTGCGGACCAGCAGCCAGGTGACCACCAGCCGGTGCAGGAAGCACCAGAGGCCGCCGAAGAGCAGGGGCAGGACCAGCGCATTGATGTCCAGCAGCGGGCCCACCGTGGCCGAACCCACCAGGACGAACATCGAGGCGCTGAACGGGAACGTGATGCCCATGCCGGCGTTGCCCGCCACCAGCGTGGCTGCGGACGGTTTGTCCAGCTTGGACTTTTCCATCCACGGAATGGTCACCGAGCCCACCGTGGCGGCGATGGCGGCCTGGTTGTGCACCACCCCGCCGAGCCCGGCAGACGCCACCGTGGAAACCCAGGCCGGCCCGCCTTTGACCCCGCCAATGAGCGAGTTCAAAAGGTCGATCAGCCGGTCTAGGACGCCGGCTTTGTCCAGCAGGTAGCCCATGAAGACGAACGCCATGGTGGCGTAGACAATCTCGTCGGTAATGGCGTCGTACAGCGAATCCCAGCCGATGGCTGCCGCAGCTGCGCCGGTGAAGGGCAGCACGGCCAGGAAGCCGAGGATCATGGCCTCCCCCACGCTGCGCTTGATCACGGTGGTCCAGAGCAGGATGACGGCAAGGTAGGCTCCGAGTGCCCAGATGCCGATCATGCTGCTGCTCCTGACGGCCGGATGCCGGTTGGTGTGGAAATCACGTGTTATCCGTTCCTGATTGTGCCTGACTGCGCGGTCAGCGCAAGGCCGGTTCCGTGGCCTGCGCCATGCGGGCCAGTGCGGCGGCCGAGGCGGTGGTCATCTCTGCGGGGACGCCAAGGTCAGACAGGTAGCTGGCGGTATCCTGCATTTCCTTCGACCGGCGGACGGCGTGCTTGGCGCTGCCGGTAAGGAACCGGTCGATGACGGCCTGGCCGTCGCCGGCCAGTTGCCCCGCGATCTGGCCGCGGATCCAGTCCTCCAGGCCCGCTGCCTTTCCGGCCGTGACGGCTTCCACCACCACGGACGCCAGGCCCTTCATGAGGACGCTGCGCAGCAGTTTGTGTGCCATCGCCGCCCCGGGCTCGCCGTCAGCGATTTCCACCTGCACGCCCA
The DNA here is from genome assembly GCF_056394175.1 of Pseudarthrobacter sp. 10T415. Lineage (NCBI taxonomy): Bacteria > Bacillati > Actinomycetota > Actinomycetes > Micrococcales > Micrococcaceae > Pseudarthrobacter > Pseudarthrobacter sp. 10T415. The sequence goes on from NZ_JBFTHJ010000018.1 coordinate 49,525, forward strand.
GGGGGACCAGCAGGTTGGCAACGCCCTGGGCGCCGGGACCGCTCACCATCAGCGGGGTCTTTTCCCCCAGCGCGGAGACCGGGCCGAGGATGGCCACGTCGGCGAAGCCGGCTTTGCTGGGCACCTGGCCCAGCTCCTGCATCACGCCCGGGGACGAGGACGTGAAGTCGGCGTAGACGCTGCCGGCATCGAGCACGGGCAGGCACTCCCCGGCCACGCTGCGGGCGGCTGCGGCGCCGGTCATCACCAGGACGATGTCCGCTCCGGTGCATGCCTCCGCTGCCGTGGCGGCACGGGTGACGCCCGCCGGGGTGGTGGGGGCCACCGGGTCAAAACCGGTGACCGTGTGGCCGGCCGCGGTCAGTGCCGCGGCGTAGGTGGCTCCGGCTTCGCCGAGGCCGATGACGGTGCACGCTGTCATGGTTTGCTCTGTTCCTTCTGGTGGCGTTCTGGTGGTGTTGGTGTTCAGCTGCGGGCTGCGACGATGGCGTGGCGGCGGTTCGTCTCGTCCGCGAAGACCGCTTCGGCGGCCTCGGCGACGGCGGCGGCCTGTTCCCGGGGGATGACCACCACGCCGTCTGAGTCGCCCACGATCACGTCGCCCGGGAGGACGGGGACGCCGCCGAAGGCGACGGCGGTCCCCAGCCTGAACGGGCCGTCCTTGTAGGGGCCGGCGGGCGAAGTAGCCCTGGCGAAGACGGGCATGCCAATCTCACCCAGCGCCTCGGCGTCGCGCGCTGCTCCGTCCAGGACGAAGCCGGCCACGCCAAGGTTGATGGCGCGCTCACCGATCAGCTCGCCCAGGAGCGCACGGGACTCGTCCCCGCCGCCAGCCACCACGATGACGTCTCCGGGACGGGCCTGCTGCAGGGCCTGGTGGATGCCCTTGTTGTCGCCGGGGCGGGTCCACACGGTGAAGGCCGGACCGGCAAGCTTTGCGCCCGGCCAGACTGCCTGGATGGCCGAATCCGCGACGCCGAGCCGGTCCATGGCATCGCCGATGTTGGCTGCGGGCAGCTTGGCGAGACGTTCGATGGTGGCCTGGTCGGGGCGCTCGAAGTCCTCGTCGGTGGCGTCGATGGCTGGAGTTGTCATGATGGATCTTTCCGTTCAGGGCGGGCAGGGTCAGTCTTTTTTCTGGACCAGCGGGAGGACTTCCTTGAAGTCCTCTTCCTGGCCGGCCCAGAAGGTCTTGTAGTCGGCACCGTTGAGGTAGCTGGTCTGCAGGCCCAGGTCCTGCATCTTCTTCACTACGGCGGGGTCCTCGATGGCCTTCTGGATGGCGGCTTCGAGCTTCTTGGCAACGTCCTCAGGCAGGCCGGCCGGTGCCGAGTAGCCTCGGGCGGTGCCGGCGGTCAGGTCGTAGCCGGATTCCTTGAACGTGGGGATGTCCGGCAGCGAGGGCGCGCGCTCGGCGGACATGACGCCGAGGACGCGGGCCTTGCCCTGCTTGCTGAGGTCATTCACGTCGCTGACGTTGGCCACCAGGACATCCACGTGCTTGCCGAGGAACGCGGTGGTGGCCTGCGAGGCACCCTCCGAGAAGTGGACGGGAGCGAATTCCGATCCCGTGTTTTCCTGCAGCTGTGCCAGGGCGAAGTGCTCGCCCGTTTGGAGGCCGGTGGTGCTGGCGGTCATGGACTTCGGGTTGGCCTTGGCGGCGTCCAGCAGGTCCTTGATGGTCTTGTACGGGCTGTCCGGCTGGACGGCGATGACGGTGGGGTCAATGACCTGGCGGCCCAGCGGCTGGAAGCTTTCGCGGGTGTATTTGGCGCCGCGGGACGGGTCCAGGGGCGACACCACCACCGACGGCGATCCGGTGGCGCCGATGGTGTAGCCGTCAGGCTTGGCGCTGGTCAGCTGGGTGTAGCCGATCTGGCCGCCGGCGCCGGGCTTGTTGATGACCTCAACGTTGGTGCCGAGTTCCTTTTCGAGGACCGGCTGGATGAGCCGGGCGGCGGTGTCCACGGCGCCACCCGAGCCGAAGGCGACGATGATGTCGATCGATTTGCCCTTCTTCGGGAAATCGCTGGCCGCACCGGCCGCACCGGTGGCTCCGGGGTTGGCACCGCAGCCGGTGAGTGCAATCAGGGATGCCGCGGCAAGGGCGGCAGCGAGGCGCATACGGGTCTTCATGGTTCTTCTCCTTTGAAGGTGGGGATTCGGGTGCAAGGGGGGAATGCGGTGGTTTAGGTTTCGGGGTCTTCGTTCAGGGCCTTGGGCTTGCGGAGCTTGAGCAGCGGGCTGAAGACAATCAGCACGCCCAGGCCGATCAGCACAGCGGAGATGGGGCGGCTGGTGAAGATGCTGAAGTCACCCTGGGAGATTTCGAGGGACTCGCGCAGTGACCGTTCCATCAGCGGGCCGAGGACCAGCGTCAGCACCATGGGCGCCAGCGGGATGTCCAGGTGCCGGAGGGCCAGGCCCAGGAGGCCGAAGCCGATCATCACGAAGACATCGAACACGCTGAAGTTGATGGTGTAGGCGCCGATCACCATGAACAGCAGGATCAGGGCGGTGAGGATCGACGACGGGACGCGGAGGATGGAGGTCCAGAGCCCCACGAGCGGGACGTTGAGCAGGAGCAGGATCAGGTTGCCGATGAAGAGGCTGGCGATGATGGCCCAGGCGATCTCGGAGTTCTCGGTGAAGAGGGTGGGCCCCGGGGTGAGGCCCTGCTGCAGGAAGGCGCCCATCAGGACAGCGATGGTTGGTGAGGCCGGGATGCCGAGGGTGAACAGCGGAATGAGCGCCGCGTTGGCGTGGGCGTTGTTGGCCGTTTCGGGGCCGGCAACACCTTCGATGGCGCCCTTGCCGAGTTCATGGCGGTTGCGGGAGAACTTCTTTTCCGCGCCGTAGGACAGCAGCGAGGAGACGGAGCCGGTCATGCCTGGGATGAGGCCCAGGCCGAACCCGATGCCGGTGCCTCGGGCCATCGCCGGGGCGCTGCGGAGCCATTCCTTGCCGGTGGGCAGCAGCGAGCGCAGGTTGGGTGCGTGCACCGCGGCGGGCTGGTCACCCTTGCGGTGGGACAGGAGTTCGGAGAGGCCGAAGACGCCCACAATCACGGCGACGAAGCTGACGCCGTCCAGGAGCCGGTCCATGCCGAAGGTGAAGCGCGGCGCACCGGCCACGGGGTCGATGCCCACCATGGAGATCAGCAGGCCCAGGGCGCCGGAGATGACGGCCTTGACCATGGATTTGCCGGCGAGGGCCACCAGGAGCGAGATGCCCACCACCATGAGGGCGAAGAATTCCGGCGGACCCACCAGCAGGCCGAGTTCGCCCAATGGTTTGGCGGCGGCCACCAGGCCGATCGTGGCGATGGTGCCGCCCACGAAGGACCCGACGGCGGCGATGGTCAGGGCGGCGCCTGCCTTGCCGATCTTGGTCATGGCGTAGCCGTCGATGGTGGTGATGGCGGAGGCTGCTTCTCCGGGGGTGTTCAGCAGCACGCTGGTGATGGTTCCCCCGTAGGCGGTGCCGTAGAAGATGGCACATAGCATGATGATGGCGCCGGTGGCGTCCATGTTCAGGGTGAGCGGGATGAGCAGGGCGACGCCGGCCACGGGGCCGATGCCCGGCAGCACGCCGATGATGGTGCCCAGCAGGCAGCCCAGGAAGGCGAACAGCAGGTTCTGCCAGGTCATGGCGGCCGCGAAGCCGTTGAAGAGTTCGTTGAGGGTATCCACGTCTAGAGTCCGATCGCGTTCAGGAAGGGAAGGGCGGACACCGGCAGTGCGACGTTCAGGCCGTAGTTGAAGGCGTAGAACGCACCGAAACTGCCGGCCACCGCGATGATCAGCGAGGACACCCAGGTCCTGCGCCCGCGAATTTTCAGGTGGTACAGCAGGAACGCGAACATGCTCAGCTGGAATCCGAGCAGGTCCATGACGGCTGCGAGGATCACGAGGCTGGCGACGACGGCGATCACCAGTCCGCGGTCAACGCCGGCTGCCGTTTCGCTGGGGTTGCGGAGTTCCTGGAGCAGCCAGAGGAGGGCCATGGCAGCGAGGACGGCGCCCATGGCAAAGGGGAAGAGGCCCGGACCCGGGCCGAGGGATGTCCACAGCCCGAGGCTGATGGAGCTGACGAGGACATACACACCGACGGCCGCGAAGGCGCCGATTCCTGCCAGCACGGAAGGGGCCACCCGGGTTGTGCCTTCACGCCCGGGGTTGGTCGTGACTGACTCCGTTGTCATGGGATTCCTTTTCACTGCGCGTCATTGCATTTCACAGAATGAAACTATATTGCGTACTGAGAAATAGTGACAGGAGACACAGAGACTGTCAAGCGCAAGGAACTTACATAGAATGGAAGAATGGCGACGACGACTTCCATCCCGGCCGGGCCGGCAGAAGAGGGCCCCAAGTCCTCGAACATGCGCTCCCTCTCAAGGGCCCTGGAGGTCTTTGCGGAACTGCAGCGGGCGGAACGGCCGCAGCGGCTCAGCGACCTGGCCCGGAACTGCGGCATGAGCCTGCCCACCACCCTGCGGATCCTGCGGGTGCTGCAGGATTTCGGGATGGTGAGCCAGACGGACAAGTCCTACCGGATCGGCCCCGCCGTCCTGCCGGCCGCCCGCAGCTTTCTGGAGAACGATCCCCTCGTGGTCGCGGCACGGCCCATCCTGCAGCAGGTGGCCTCGCAGACCGGGCTGACGGCGTCGTTGTATTCACGGCTGGGCTTCGAGCGCATCCTGGTGGCGCGCGTGGACGGTGAGGCGCCGCTGCGCTACGACCTTCCGCTGGGCAAGCGGCTGCCGCTGACGCTCGGCGCCGCAGGGAAAATCCTGCTGGCATCGGCCTCGGACGACGAACTTCAGCAGGTGGTCACGGCAGCCGTGGCGTCCGGCCAGGAAGACGCGGACCTGACCGCAGAGGTCCTGCGCGGACGCCTCCCCGAACCCGGGACCGACTACGCCTACTCCTCCGATGAGCGGGCCACCGGCGTCCTCTCGGTGGCCATCGCCATCCAGAACCGCACCGGCCGGCCCAGCGAATCCATCTCACTGACCAGCCCGGTGGAGGCAGCCAGCGAGGCCACACTGAAAGCCGGTGTCCCCGAACTGCGCCGCGCCGCCGGCCGCCTCTCCGAGCTGCTAGAGGGCTCCGTCTACTGATTACTGTCTACTGTGCCCAAACTGGCCCAGCTTTGGGTGCTATGCCCCTGAAATCTCCGTGGACCTTGGGGGCGTTCGGCCGCAAAACCGGGCCAGTTTGATGTCAGGCTTTCCCGAACCAGGTGCCCAGTGCCTCAGTGAGGCCCTCAGCAGCGCCCTCCCCCACCCAGGCCACATAGCCGTCGGGGCGGACCAGGACGGCCGACGGCGGGGCAACAGATCCGAGGACCGGCAGCTCCCACTCGCCCCTGAAGCGTGCGTCCACCAGCTGGACCGCCGGCGGCAGGGGCGTGGAGTCAAAAGCGCCGGCGGCCCCGAGGTTCAGCAGGACCGGGCGTGCTGTGTGCAATAGCGAGTACGTCCGCAGGGGTCCGGCCGGCGTCTCCAGGTCCAGGTCCGGCATCCGTCGGCCCAGCAGCGGGTGGCCTTCGCCGAGGTCGTAATGCACGTCCAGCCCCGACTGCATCCCGGCGAACCGGCGGCGCGGCTCCTCCATCCCCAGCAGCTCGGCCATCACCTCGCCCGCGGCGGTGATCCTGGGGTCCGGGCGGCGGAGCGCCGATTGCGCCATGGTGTTGCGCAGCACCCGCGCCGCCACGGGATGACGCTCTTCGTGGTACGTGTCCAGGAGGCTTTCCGGCGACGTCCCGTGGAGCACCTGCGCCAGCTTCCAACCCAGGTTCACGGCGTCCTGAACACCGATGTTAAGGCCCTGGCCGCCGTCGGGTGCGTGGATGTGCGCCGCATCCCCGGCCAGCAGGATCCGGCCTTTGCGGTAGGTGGCAGCCTGCCGGGTGGCGTCCGTGAACCGGGAAATCCAGGTGGGGCTGTTTGCGCCGTAGTCGGTTCCGCACACGGCGGTGAGGGCCGCGCTGAGATCGGCCAGTCCCGGCTCACCGGCACCCACGTGCTCCTCGGTGACCATGACCGCCACCGGGCCGCTGTCCGCGTACACCACCTTGCCGTCCTGGATGGTGTACTCGCGCCGGCCGAAGGAGTGGATGCCAAACGGGTTCTTGTGGACGCCGAACTCCGGCTGCCCGGTCATCTCCACCTCGGCAATCAGCGCACTGGTGGTGGGATCCCAGCCGGGAAATTCGATGCCCGCAGCCTTGCGGACCAGGCTGCGGCCGCCGTCGCACCCCACAACGAAGTCCGCGTGCAGCGTCCGGCCATCCGGCAGCGAGACCACGACGCCGGTGCCATCCTGCGCGACGCCCGTCACCTCAGTGCCGCGGTGGAAGGTCACGGGCAGCTCGCCCAGCCAGCCCGCCAGGATGCGCTCAATGCGGTTCTGCCACAGCCCGAGCCCGTACGGGTGGCGGGTGGGAAACCCGGTGAGGTCGAAGCGGGTGCCGGCGAACCCCGCCACCTGGGCCATCTGCCCTTCGGCGAGGAACCGCTGCGCAATGCCCCGCTGGTCCAGCACCTCGATGGTGCGGGAGTGCAGACCGCCGGCCCGTGCGCCGGCAAGCTCCTGGCTGGGTCGCCGCTCCACCACGGCCACATCCACCCCGGCGAGCGCCAGCTCCCCCGCCAGCATGAGCCCGGTGGGCCCGCTTCCCACGATCACTGCCTGGTGCTTCATCCCGGTGCTCCCCATCCTCCGTAGGGGCCGCGCTGATGCCACGGCCTCCGGCGAACGATTATCCGGCCCACCGGGGGCCTTGCCGCAAGCCCCACCCCAGGCGATACATTGGAACTACAGGAGCTTGCACGTTGGCCAGTAACCGCCAACGGGCGGCGTACGCAAAAAGCGCCTGCCACCCCTTTCGGAAAGGGGCGGCAGGCGCTTTTGTTGCGCTCACCAGCTGATGGATCAGAAGCTACTTCGCAGATCCGAGCCCTGAAGGCGGGGTTCTGCGAACAAGCTTCGGACCGGCGGCCAGTGCAGGGGAAGGGCCCTACCAGGCCTGGTGTTCCCGCGTGGTGCCGAAGGGGACGGCGTCGCTGAGGGCCACGGTGAACTTGTCCACTCCGTGGCGGGTTACCAGGATGCCGTGCCGGCAATCCATCGCATGCTTCTTGGCAACTGAGACGGCGGCGTCCAGTTGGCTGTCCATGCTCTGGCGGTCGGACACGGTGAAGGTCAGGGGAAAGTTCATTGGTTGTGCCTTAGGGGTGGTGCGGATGGGAGTGGAACCTGCGCTCCCCAAGGCTGCAGTGCCTGGGCACTATGGTGCATGACACATCCCCCCGCCAGCAACTTTAGAAAAATACCGCAGGTCAGGCAAGGGATTGCGCTTTCCACGGCAAATGCAATTACGGCCGGTCAATGGCCGTGAATTAGAGTTGAAACCGGGCGGAAACTGTTCCAGGCCCTTCGATGTTCCTGAACGACGCCGCTGTGCGCCTGCCATGCGGCAGCGTCCAGCCACCCGCGCAACCACTTATGTGTGCCACGACCTGACAAGGATCCCGCCATTTCCACGGACGCTTTCTTCGGCAATCTCACCCGGATCCGCAATGTCATCCTTCCCGGCAGGGCGCGTGCGGTGCTGAACACGCCCCGCGGGCTGCTGGGCGGGTTCATCGTGGTGCACCTGGTCTTCCTCATCTTCGCGGCCTCTTTGTCGCTGCGCGGTGAGGCCTTCAGCGATACCTTCATCTACCGCGACTGGGCCATGGCCGGGTTCAACGATGCCAACCTGTCCGGCGGACCCAGCCCCTGGGTCTACCCGATCCTCGCGCTGATCCCCATGGCCATCGCCGGCGCCGCCGGACCTGGCCCCTTCTTCTTCCTCTGGGTCCTGATGACCACCCTCCTCAACGGCTGGGCCCTGCTCAAACTGACCGAACGCGGCCGCAACACGGACGCCATCCCGGCGGGCTGGTGGTGGCTGTCCTTCACCTTCCTGATGGGCTGGCTCGGATTCGCCCGCGTGGACGGCCTCACCGCTCCCCTTGTCCTGGTGGCCCTGGCCTACGGGGTGGGCCGGCCGTTCATCGCCTCCGTCCTGCTGGCCATCGGCACCTGGGTGAAGGTGTGGCCGGCTGCCATCATGCTGGCCCTCTTCGCCGTGGTCAAGAACCGTCTCGTGGTGGTCCTGGCCGGGCTGGCGACGTCGGCGGCAGTGGTCGCGCTGGCAGCGGCCCTGGGCAGCGTCCCCAAGCTGCTGAACTTCCTCACCCAGCAGGGCGACCGCGGCATGCAGCTCGAAGCCACCTTCACCACCCCGTGGCTCTGGCTGTCCGTCCTGAATGCCGGCGGCTCCCGCATGTACATGAACACGGACATCAACTCCATGCAGGTGGACGGTCCCGGCACCGCCACCATGTCCGTGCTGATGCAGCCGCTGCTCATCCTGGCCGCCCTCGTGGTGGCCGGCATGACCTTCTGGGCGCTCCATAACGGCAAGCAGCACAAGGTGGCCGGCGGCGTGGACCGCACCGAGCTGCTCCTGGCCGGCGCCCTCGCCCTGGCCGCAGCGTTCGTGGTCTTCAACAAGGTGGGCTCCCCGCAGTTCATGGTGTGGCTTGGCCCAGCCGTCGCCGTGGGCCTGGCGCACAGCTGGCGCGAATGGCGCGTCCCTGCGGTGATGCTCATCGCCATCGCCGTGGCCACCTACTTCATCTACCCGCTCTTCTACGACGCCCTCAGCCACAACAACCCGTGGATGGCGCTGGTGCTGACCATCCGCAACATCCTGCTGGTGGTTCTGTTCCTGTGGAGCGTCCGCCGGGTGTACCTGCTGGGCAGGAAAACCCCGGCTTCCGCTCCTGCACTGAAGGAGTCCTGACATTTCCACGACGTTCTTTGACCGCCTGGTCAGTGTCCGCACCCGACTGCTCCCGGCGAAGGTGGTGGACTGGTTCGCCCGGCCGTCCAGCGTGTGGTGGGGCTTCGCCGTCGTGCATCTGTACTTCCTCGGCTGGATGGCGTCCTTTTTCCTGAATGGCGACACGTTCAGCGACACGGAGCAGTACCGCCAGTGGGCCACGGACGGCTACAACCCGCAGGACCTGGACGGCAAAATCAGCCCGTGGGTCTACCCGGTGCTGGCCCAGCTGCCCATCTTCCTGGCGAACATCGCGGGGCCCAGCCTGTACCTGCTCATGTGGTTCCTGATCATCACGGCGCTCAACGCCGTCGGGATCCTGTACCTGACGCGGGGGCCGCGCAAGGTCAGCGGCATCGCCCCCGCATGGTGGTGGCTGTTCTTCACCATCTTCATGGGCTACCTCAGCTTCGCGCGGGTGGAAGGCATCACCGCCCCGATCGTGCTCATCGCGCTGCTGTACGCGGCGGAGCGCCCCGTTGTTGCCGGCTTCCTGCTCAGCATCGCCACGTGGATCAAGGTGTGGCCCGCGGCCGTCCTGGCGCCCATCGTGATCGCCAGCCGCAAGCGCATCCAGGTGGTCCTGGCCGGTGCCGGCGTCACCGCCGCCGTGGCCCTGGGAACGTGGCTGTCCGGCGGCCTGCCGCACATCATGGACTTCCTCCTGAACCAGGGCGAACGCGGCATGCAGCTCGAAGCCACCTTCTCCACGCCGTGGGTGTGGCTGAGCGTCTTCCACATTGCCGGGTCCAAAATGGCGGACAACACGGCCATCAACTCCACCGAGGTCTACGGCCCGGGCGCCAGCACCGCGGCGTTCCTCATGCAGCCGCTGCTGATCCTCGCGGCCGTGGTGGCCGCCGTCCTGCTGGTCCGCGCACTGAAGCGCGGCGCCGAACGCGAGGAACTGTTCCTCGAGGGGTCTCTGATGATGGTCACCGCCTTCATCGTGTTCAACAAGGTGGGCTCGCCGCAGTTCATCATCTGGCTGGCCCCGGTGATCATCGCCGGCCTCGCGCACGATTGGAACCGCTGGAAGGTCCCCGCAGCGCTGCTCATGGGCATCGCCATGACCACGTTCGTGATTTACCCGCTGTTCTACACTCCGTTGATCCACGCCCACCCGGTGATGGCAGCCATCCTGACCACCCGCAACGTGCTGCTGGTAGTCCTGCTGTGGTGGTCGGTGAAGCGGACCGCCGAGCTGGGACGGAAGAACTCCGCTCCCGTAACTGCCGGGGCCTAGAACGGCTGGGGCCTAGCGACGTCCCGCGCGGCGTGTAGCCTGGCGGGCGGCCCGACGCTCCGCCACCCACTGCCAGCCCGTGCGGGCCAGGTCCAGCGGACGCCCCTCGATGAGCAGCTTGCGTGTATGCACGTCGAGGAATAGAAGGTAAAACGTAAAGGCCAGCGCTGTCACGAACGCCAGCGACGACGGCGGGATGGGCAGTTCCACGAAGCCCCACACGGAGAGCTGGTCCTGCGCGCCGAACACCACGAAGAACGTGACACCCACGTAGAGCGACCGGATCTGCCAGTCGTCACGGATGCCCGTGACGGCCAGGAACGGCAGGAACCACAGGATGTACCAGGGCTGGATGATGGGCGAGAGCATTACGACGGCGGTGAACGCCAACGCCATCCGGCGCACCGCCCGCGAGTAGTCGCCGCGGAACATGAGCAGCAGCACCAGCCCGATGGCTGTCCACTTCATTCCGGTCCGAAGCCACGTGGCGAAGGTTCCGCCCGGCAGGCCAAGGACATTGGCAAGGAACTCCACCTGCTGTCCCAGGAAGCCTGAGGGCGAGTAGCCGGTGTAGCCCGGGGTGGTGTCCAGGATGGCCCAGGTCCAGCCCATGCCCAGGTTGTACGGGATGCCGCTCAACACCAGGACGGCCAGGCTGATGCCCGCCGTGGCACCCCACATCAGGAACTTCCGGAGCCAGGACGCCGACGGTCCGGCCCACATCACCCCAATGAACGGCAGCAGGAGCACGGTGATGGGCTTGATGCCGATCGAGGCGGTGACCAGCAGGATGCCAACCAGGTAGCGCCGGGTGGCCGCGAAGTACACGCCGGCGACCGCCAGCCCCACCATCAGGGCGTCATTGTGGGCGCTGGCGATGAAGCTGATCAGGAACAGCGGGTTGGCCACCGTGATCCACAGCGCCCGGGCACCGTTGATGCCGTGCAGTTCGGCGAGCTTGGGCACGTAGATGACGCAGAGCAGCACGCCGACGCCGGCCAGCAGGCGGAAGAGCAGGACCGACGCGTCGGGCTGGGCTCCTGTCAGCCCCACCACCCCACGCGCGAGCCAGAGGAAGTACGGGCCGTAGGGTGTGCGGTTTTCCGCCCAGGCGGGATCGGCGCCGAGTGCGAACCAGTTGTTGAGGGTGGAGATTCCCACCTCATACGGGTTCTGGCCTTCCTGGACCAGCCGCCCCTGGCCGGTGTAGGCGTAGACGTCGCGGGAAAACACGGGGACGCAGAAGATCAGGGGCAGCGACCATGCGGACACGGCAATGACCACGGACCGCAGGGATTTGCTGCCCCAGTCCGCGAGCCGTTGGCCCAGCCGCAGCCAGGAGCGCATCAGGAGCATGGCGCCGAGGGTGAGGAGGAAGGTGGAAACCGTGACGCCCCATCCTTCGGTGCGCAGGGCGATAACCACGGGCTGGCGGATCATGGGTGAGCCGTTGGCGATCCACCCTGTGCCGATGGAGCCCACGAACATCATCAGGGAGCCGATGAAACCTTCGATGGTGGCAAGGTAGGCACGTCCTTTGGCCGGCGCGGACGCCGTTGCCGGTGTGCCCGGCCGGCTTTCCGAAGTCCGGAGGTGTGACCCGCCTGCCGTCATGATTGTGTCTGGTCCCCTACCTGGTTGCGGCGCTGGCTGGACCAGCGAGAAAAGGCCGCCCTGCAACCCGCCCATTTTATCAGCCGGCTTTGCTGCTGCTCCGGTCTGCGACAGGGAGGCTGCCCACAGTTTTCGTAAAGCCCTACTGCGCGTGGAGGAGTGCCAGGAACTCATCGGCCATGCCGAGCTGTTCCTCCAGCTTGGCGCGGCGCCGTGAGGCCTCCTCAATGAAGGTGTTCAGCTCGGATCTGATGGCGGTGTCATCCTGGCCGGGCCCGGACGCTTCCAGCGCGTCAATGACCCGCAGGAGCTCAGCCATGGCCTCAAGGGTGAATCCCAGTGGCTTCATCCGGCGGATCACCAGCAGGCGGGTGAAGTCGCGTTCGGTGTAGAGGCGGAAGCCGCCCTCGGTCCGGCCTGACGGTTTGAGCAGGCCCACCTCGTCGTAGTGCCGGATGGTCCGTAACGACATCTGCGACCGGTCCGCGAGCTCGCCGATATGCATCGTTGCCACCGCTTCTTCGGCGGTCATTTCTTTCACCATCACGTCACCAACCCTGGTCAACCCTCACGTTAGGGTAGTGTTGCACACGCATCCGGACGTTGCCGGTGCATTCCTTCTCCACCCATTGTCTTCCATGACCGGGCTGGAGCCGTGCGCAGTGTGGCGCAGAAACGTTCCCCACCGCTCTTTCCCAACAGAGCCGAGTCCCTGGAGCCGCTCCTTGGCCGTCGCCGACCGCCCCCGCCCTTTCCGGCAACCCATCACCGTGATGACCGCCCTGCGTTCCCCACGGCAACTGTCCCGCGAGGTCCTCGCCGGGATGGTGACGACACTCGCCCTGGTCCCGGAGGTCATCTCCTTCTCGATCGTCGCGGGAGTCGACCCGATGGTGAGCCTTGTCGCCTCCATCGTGCTGGCCCTGGCGATGTCCATCCTTGGCGGCCGGCCGGGAGTGGTCACGGCCGCAGCCGGTTCCGTGGCCCTGGTCATTGCCCCGCTGGTGCATGAGCACGGCGTGCAGTACGTCCTGCCGACGGTGCTCCTGGCCGGCATTATCCAGGTGGTATTTGGCCTGGCCGGCCTCGCCCGCCTGATGCGGTTCATTCCCCGCTCTGTGATGATCGGGTTCGTGAATGCCCTGGGTGTGCTGATCTTCATGGCGCAAGTGCCGCACGTCCTCAACGTCCCGTGGCTCGCTTATGCCCTGTTCGCCCTGACTTTTGCAATCATTTTCATCCTTCCGCGCTTCACGAAGGTGGTCCCGTCGCCGCTGGTGGCGATCGTCGTCGTGACCGCAATCGCGATTATTGCCGGCCTCGCGGTTCCAAACGTCTCTGACGAGGGGCCCCTCACGGGCAAGCTGCCCGGCTTTACGCCGTTCCTCTTCCCGGTGAACGTTGAGACCTTCCAGCTGATCCTGCCCACCGCGCTGAGTGTGGCCTTCGTGGGGCTCATGGAAACGCTCCTCACGGCGAAACTCGTGGATGACATCACCGACACCCCGTCGCACAAGGGCCGCGAGTCCTGGGCACTGGGCGTCTCGAACATCCTTGCCGGTTTCTATGGCGGCATCGCCGGGTGCGCGATGATCGGGCAGACCGTGCTGAACGTGAAGACCGGGCAGGCCCGCACCCGCATCTCAACGGTGGTGGCCGGGGTGTTCCTGCTGGCGCTGGTGACGGGGCTCAGTTCGATCATGGGCCAGATTCCCATGGTGGCCCTCGCCGCCGTGATGATGGTGGTGGCCGTCACCACCATCGACTGGCACAGCGTCAGGCCGCCCACCCTGAAGCGGATGCCGCTGCCGGAGACGCTTGTCATGGGCGTCACGGTGGCAGTCGTGGTGTTCACCGGGAACCTTGCCTACGGCGTCCTGGTGGGCGTTGTCCTCGCCATGGTGCTGTTCGCGCGCCGGGTGGCCCACGTCATCAGCGTGGACAGGAAGCTTGCGGACGACGGCGAAAGCGTCCGCTACGACGTGGTGGGGCCGCTCTTCTTCGGCAGCAGCAACGACCTCGTGGAACATTTCGCGTACGCCGACGACCCCGCGTCAGTAACCATCGACCTCAGCCGTGCCCAGATTTGGGACGCCTCCACCGTCGCCGCCCTCGACTCCATCGAAACGAAGTACGGCGACCACGGGGCGACGGTGGCCATTGAAGGCCTCGATGAGCGCAGCACCGGATTCCACCGCCGCCTCAGCGGGCACCTCGGCTCCTGACACTTCCTACCAGTTGAGCGCGGGCCAGCGTTTGGCGGCGAGTCAGCGCCGGACGAGGATGTTGTCCTGGATCAGGGCATAACCCTGGCCCACCAGGTCCCCGGTATCCTCGCCGTCGGCCAGCACGGCCGCCTCACTGCCGTACCCCAGAAGATTGGTGGTCAGCACGGGCCCGCCGTCCGTTGCGCACGCCGAACCCCACCGCTCCTTGTCTTCGTCCGCAACCTGGATCAGGCAGAATCCCGCCTCCTGGTCCGGGCGGGCAAGGTAGAACCTGAAGCCTCCGTGATCGGCGGCCAGCCTGACAGTGGAGGGGTCCGTGCCCTTGAGGTCCACGAACACGGGGACCTCATCTTCGGCTGAAGCTGCCCGGTCAAGAATTGCCATGCCCGGCTGCTGCGGCTCCGTGGTACATGACACCAGCGCCAGTATCGCCATGGCTGCAACTGCGGACGTCACTACAGAGCCGCGGACCGGCATAATTCCCCCACCTCAAAAGAAAATATCTACTTAGCTACGATATTGCCGGGGAACAGGTTCCGCAAAAGCCACTTGACTTGATCTATGCGGCAATTTGATGCTATGAAAAACGACGGACGGCGCCATTTACCAGCACACCTCGTGGGCGTCAATTCATAAACGACGGAAATTGCGCCGAATATCCCTGCTACGCTCTATCCGCCATCGAAATCGTATGGATTTACAAAATGGGGGAAGATGAATATCAGAAGAGTTCTTTTGGCAGCCACAATCTCTGTAAGCCTAAGCCTCGGCCTCGCTGGGACTGCCCACGCATCCGAAACGCCGCCGGCGGTGCCATCCAGTGACGATGTCCAGGCCGCAGTAGAACACCACTTTGCGAACCTTAATGCGCCTGTCATGCCTTCCAAGGGAGAAGTGGCCGGCACGGATGCCGTGGGGGACACATACCGCGTCTCCGTAACCGGCCAGCAGTACGGAACCGAGTCTCCGGACATTCTGACGAGCTGCAGGAATCCCGGAGCAACCTGCAGCCTGTCCCGTGCCGTGACCATGTCAGCCACGGTGTCGGGAGGGTTCGGATTGTCCGCGGGCGCTGTCAGTGCACAAGCGGGACTCAGCTATTCGGTATCCGTCTCCGATACCGTCTCCTGCACGTCGCCGGTCCTCGGCTACAACCAGCTTTACATCGCACGCCCATCTGGAACATTCGTTTTTTACAATGTTGACCGTTACAACCTCTTCGGTTTTCATACCGGCACTGAACGTGGGACGGCATTCTTCCCCACAGGAGTATCGTGCCGTGTGATTTACGGGTAAAGCAGTATTAGAACGAGGGCACCCATTACCGCAATTGGCAATGGGTGCCCTTTTCTGCTCCAAGAAATTAAATGGCGAACAGCAGGCCTATTCCCCGGGAGGGGCCGCCGTCGATTCCCGGACCACCAGCTTCGTGGCCAGTTCAACCCGGCGGGAGTCCGGCACCTCCCCCTGGACCTGGCGCAGGATAATCCGGAGGGCCGCGCGGCCGATGTCCCGCAGCGGCTGCGCCACGGTGGTCAGCGCCGGCACGGCCTCCTCCGCCTGGCGGATGCCGTCGAATCCCACCACGCTGAGTTCCTGCGGAATCCGGACCTGTTGGCGGAGGGCTTCGGCGATCACGCCCAAGGCGATGGTGTCGCTGGCGGCAACCACCGCCGTGGGCCGGGGCTCGAGCAGCAGCAGGTCGCGGAGCCGCCGCGCGCCGTCGTCGGACCTGAACTCCCCGGCCAGGACGTACCGGTCCTCCGCGGCAATTCCCTGTGAGCGCAGCGCCGCAAGGTAACCGTGCAGCCTGGCCTGGCTGCACTCCACCGCTTCAGGACCGCCGAGGAACGCTATCCGCCGGTGCCCCAACGACAGGAGATGCGCCGTGGCGTCCTTGGCCCCCGCCCAGTCGGTGCAGCCGACGCTCACCACCTGCTCGGACGGCGGATTCAGCGGATCGATGACCACCACGGGAACGCCGCGGCGGTGGAAGGCGTCCAGCGGCGCGTCGCCGAAGGCCGAGGTCACCACGATCATTCCGCACCGCCCCTGGTCCACGATGCGTTGGGCACGTTGCTCCGGGTAGGGCGCTCCCCCGCGCGAACCTGTACTGCTCAGCACCACCTCCACGCCGCCGGCCGTGGCCGAATCCATGATCCCGGCCAGCACCTCAGCCGTGTAGCCGGAATTCAGGGAGTCGACCACCACCTCCACCACCGGGACTGCAGCGAGGGAGCGGCGGTGCTGCACCGGCGACCTGTAGCCCGACTCTTCCAGGATGGCGAGGACCCGCTTCCGGGTTTCCGCCGCGACATCCGGCCGGCCGTTGATCACCTTGGAGACGGTGGGAACCGAGACGCCGGCCTGCCGAGCCACAGCCGAGAGGGTCAGCCTGCTGCGCTTCTCCATCCGCTTCCCATCCCGTCGTCGAAAGTTTTCGGTGGCCGAAAGCCTTGACGCGGAAACAGAAGCCAAAATAGCGTCAAAGTATCCCGAAATAGTACCGAAAACTTTCGAACACCTGCAAAGAGGCACACATGGCAAACTCCACCCCGCTGCGCATTGGCATGGCGGGCTACGCCTTCATGGGCGCCGCACATTCCCACGCCTGGCGGACGGCCCCGCGGTTCTTCGACCTTCCGCTGGTTCCGGAACTGACCGCCCTGGCCGGCAGGAACGCCGACGCCGCGGCAGCCGCGGCCGCCAAGCTGGGCTGGAGTTCCACCGAAACGGACTGGCGCCGGCTCATCGAGCGGGATGACATCGACCTCATCGACATCTGCACTCCCGGCGATACCCACGCCGAGATTGCCATTGCCGCGCTGGAAGCCGGCAAGCATGTGCTCTGCGAAAAGCCCCTGGCCAACACTGTGGAGGAGGCCGAGCGCATGGCCGCCGCAGCACGGACCGCCGCGCCGCGCGGCGTCTACGCCATGTGCGGCTACAGCTACCGCCGCACCCCGGCCCTGGCGTTGGCAAAGCGGATGGTGGACGGCGGCAGGCTGGGAACCATCCGTCACGTGCGTGCCCAATACCTCCAGGACTGGCTCAGCGACGAAAATGCCCCCATGACCTGGCGCCTGGACAAGGCCAGGTCCGGCTCCGGCGCCCTGGGCGACATCGGCGCCCACATCATCGACGCCGCCCAGTGGATCACCGGCAGGCAGGTCTCCGGAGTGTCGGCCCTGATGGAGACGTTCGTCCGGGAACGGCCCCTTGCCGGCGACCTCGTGGGCCTCGGCGGCCACGGAAACCTCGACGCCGGTTCGCCCCGGGGTGCGGTAACGGTGGACGACACGGCGATCTTCACGGCAAGGTTCGACGGCGGCCCGGTGGGGGTTTTCGAGGCCACGCGCTATGCGCTGGGGCGGCGGAACGCCATGCGGCTGGAAATCAACGGCAGCGAGGGCTCCCTCGCCTTCGACTTCGAGGACAACAACGTCCTGTCCTTCTATGACGCCGCTGAAGGGCCCGACGCCGGCTTCCGCAGGATCATCGTCACCGAACCGGAGCACCCCTACGTGGGCAACTGGTGGCCCACCGGCCACGGCCTCGGGTACGAGCACGGCTTCACCCACCAGGTGGTGGACCTGGTGACAGCCCTCGCGGCCGGCCGCCAGCCTGAACCGTCCTTCCATGACGCCCTGCGGGTGCAGCGCGTCCTCGCAGCGGTGGAGAGCAGTGCAGGCAATGCCTCCCGCTGGCAAGAGATCCGCCAACCAGACCCAGCCTCCAGCTCCTATGCACATGAAGGAATATCCCTATGACCGGCACGAAAAACGCCCTGGTGGTCCGCGGCGGCTGGGACGGGCACCAGCCCGTCGAAGCAACGGACCTGTTCATCCCCTTCCTCAAGGACCACGGGTACGACGTCCGGATCGAGGATTCCCCGAAGATCTATGCCGATGCGGACTACATGGCGGGCGTGGACCTCATCGTCCAGTGCATGACCATGAGCACCATCGAAAAGGACGAGTTCGCGGGCCTGCGGGCCGCCGTCGAAAACGGGACCGGCCTGGCGGGCTGGCACGGCGGCATCGCTGATTCGTACCGCAATACCTCCGACTACCTGCACCTGATCGGCGGGCAGTTCGCCTGCCACCCCGGCAAGCACCCGGACGAGCGCCGAGGCGAACAGGCGGACAACTACGTTCCGTACACGGTGAACATGCTTCCCGCCGCGGCGGACCACCCCATCACCCGCGGCATTCCCGGCTTCGACCTGGTCACCGAGCAGTACTGGGTGCTGGCCGATGACTACATCGACGTCCTGGCCACCACCACGCAGAAAGTCCGGCCCTGGGATCCGTGGCACCGCGAGGTCACCTCACCGGCCATCTGGACCCGACAGTGGGGCGCGGGAAAGATCTTCGTGTGCACCCCCGGCCACCGCGTGGAAATCCTGGAGGACGCCAACGTCCGCACCATCGTGGAGAGGGGGCTGCTGTGGGCCAGCCGCTGACCGCAGGCACTGCCATCACCGTCGGCATCATCGGCTGCGGCGCCATCAGTGCCCAGTACCTGGCGAGCTTCCGCCGCCTGCCGGACATCCGGCTCATCGCCGTGGCGGACCTGGACCTGTACCGCGCGCAGGCTGTGGCGGACTCCTGCGATGGCGTGCGTGCCCTGACGGTGGACGAACTGCTGGCTGATCCCGCCGTCGGCCTCGTTTTGAACCTCACCATCCCCGCGGCCCACGCGGACATCGCGCTCCAGGCCATTGCCGCCGGGAAGGCCGTGTACGGCGAAAAGCCGCTGGCGGCGAGCACCAAGGAGGCCAGGGAGGTCCTGGACGCTGCGAAGGCCGCCGGCGTCGCCGTGGGATGCGCTCCGGACACGGTCCTGGGCACCGGGATCCAGACCGCGCGGAAGGCGATCGACGACGGCCTGATCGGCACCCCCATCGCCGCCACCGCCGTGATGGCCACCCCGGGGCACGAGCGCTGGCACCCCAACCCGGACTTCTACTACCAGCCCGGCGGCGGCCCGCTGCTGGACATGGGCCCCTACTACGTCACCGCACTGGTGACCCTGCTGGGTCCTGTGGTCTCCGTGACCGGCGCCGCCAGCCACACCAGGGACCAGCGCAGCATTGGCTCCGGCCCCCGCGCCGGCGAAACCGTTCCCGTCCACGTGGACTCGCACGTCACCGGGACACTGACGCATGCCGGCGGCGCCATCTCCACGCTGGTGATGAGCTTTGACGCCGTCCGCACCAAGAGCCCCAACCTGGAGGTGCACGGCGAGCGCGGCTCGCTGGTGGTTCCGGATCCCAACAAGTTCGACGGCGACGTGGAGCTTTTCACGCTCGGTGCAGCGGACTGGGAGGTGCTTCCGGTGTCGGCCGGCTACGAGGGCGCGGGCCGCGGCTTCGGGATCGCGGACCTGGCGGCCACCCCTCCCGGCAGCGAGCCGCGGGCCGGGGGCGAGCTGGCGTTCCACGTCCTGGATGTCATGGAGTCCCTGCTGGAGGCTGCCCGGACCGGCGCCGCCACGAAGGTGCGGAGCACCGTTGCCCGGCCCGCACCGGTCCCGCTGACACCCGCCCAGCCGGAGGACGGCCCGGACAGCAGCCCCGCTCGCGCCTAAACGCGCCCGTCGCTGCGGGCGCTCCGGTTCCGGCCCAGGGACTTGGCCGTGTACAACGCCGCATCCGCTGCGGCGATGAGATCGTCCACCTGGGAGGTCCCGGCGTCGTACGTGGAAATCCCATAACTCGCCGTGGGCATCTCCACCCCGTCCAGGCGGGCGTCCGCGGCGAGGCGGCGGCTGATTTCGGAAGCTACCAGCTCTGCCCGCTCGGGGCTGGCGCCGGGCATCAGGAGGACGAATTCCTCGCCGCCGTAGCGGCCCACCAGGTCCGTGGTCCGCACGGTGGCGGTGCAGGCGTCCGCGAACCGGCGCAGTGCCACGTCCCCTGCCGCATGGCCGTAAGTGTCGTTGACGGATTTGAAGTGGTCCAGGTCGGCCAGGATGAGGGCCCCGGAGGCGCCGGTGATGGCCCGGTCCGCCAACTGTTCGGCGGCCAGGTCCAGGAAGGCTTTCCGGTTCAGGAGGCCGGTGAGGTCGTCGCGCGAGGCCACCACGCGCAGGGCCCGCGTCTGCTGCTCGCTGCTCAGGGCCGCCATGCTGAAGGACACCACCACGAGGAGCACCATGGTCACCAGCGTGGTGACGGCAGAGCCGAACACGGTGACGAACGTGCGCCCGTCCTGGCCTTCCAGGACGAAGGCCAGCCAGCGGAAGAAGTAGTAGACGGCCAGGCCGCCGGCGGAGACCGCCATGGGGATCCGGACCCGGGAGTACCCGGGCTCCAGGCGCCACAGTTCGCGTGAGGCCAGCCCGATGCTGATGCTCATGGCGGCAAGGAAAACCGTCCCGCCGGACCAGGTGTTGGTGGCCGGGCTGTCCAGGATCGACGCCACCAGCGTGGCCAATGGAAGGCCTGCGAAGGCCCACATGGGCGGCCGGACGGTACGCAGGGACCGGGCGCCCGCCCAGACGGCCACGCCGCCGTGGACCAGCAGCACGTTGCCCACGGGGTTGGCCCAGACCTGGTGCGGCGTCCCGTCCAGCAGGAAACACCCTGAACCGCCGAGGAAGAAGATCAGCGCCACGCACCACCAGCCGCTGTATGGGGAGCGCGTTACCCGGTACGCCGAGAAGTAGAACAGCACCACCAGCACCAGGGCCATGAGGCCGAATGCGATCCGAAGGGTCGTCGTATCCAGAACCATGTCTCCGAAAGTCCCCCAAACGCCGAAACCCTAATTGCCCCCAAGTATCGCACCGCCCCGGCTGGCCCGCACCCACCACGCCATGACGAACGTGCTTGGACCGCCTAGTGTGGAAGATGCTGCCGGTTCACCCGTACAAGCCACCAGAAAGGCCCGCCATGCTCCTTCTCTTTGGCTTCAAGACAGTGGACAAAGCCCTCCCCGGCAGGCCCGGTACGTGCCAGCACTGCCACGCCCACGTACACCACGCACTGGTTGAGCGGGCCACCAAGTTCACGCTGTTCTTCATCCCGGTGTTCACCACGTCCCGGAAGTTCCGCATCACCTGCACCAACTGCGGTTACGTCTCGTCCATCTCGGGCCGCCAGAAGCGGGCGCTGGAAATGCGCGGCTGACGCTGCGGGAACTTCCGGCCGTCCCGTACAGTTAAAAGCACTATGGACGACCCTCCTTCACATATGCCCTGGCCCCTCTGCCTTCTGACCGGATCACCGGCCACCACAGGAGAGGGGCGCCCCAATGTATGAATGGATCATGCTGGGCATCGGCCTGGTCCTGACCGTCGGCACCGGCTTCTTCGTCGCCTCCGAGTTCGCCCTGGTGAACCTGGACCGGCACGACCTCGAAGCCCGCCAGGCCCGCGGCGAGAAACGCCTCGGCCCCACCATCAAAGCCCTCAAGATCACGTCCACCCACCTTTCGGGTGCACAGCTGGGCATCACCCTCACCACGCTCCTCACCGGTTACACGTTCGAGCCCGCCATCAGCCGGATGCTCAGCGGCCCGCTGACATCCGCGGGCCTGCCGGAAACCCTGGTGCCGGCCGTCGGATCCGTGGCCGGTATTTTCCTGGCCACCATCTTCTCCATGGTGATCGGCGAACTGGTTCCGAAGAACTTTGCCCTGGCCCTGCCGCTGGCCACCGCCAAGGTGGTGGTGCCGTTCCAGGCGCTCTTCACCACGGTCTTCAAGCCCGTGATCCTGCTCTTCAACAACACCGCCAACAAGATCATCCGCGGCTTCGGCATCGAACCCAAGGAAGAACTGTCCGGCGCCCGGAGCGCGGAGGAGCTGAGCTCCCTGGTGCGCCGCTCCGCCCTCGAAGGCGTTCTTGACCTGGACCATGCCACGCTGCTGCACCGTACGCTCCGCTTCACCGAGCACAGCGCGGTGGATGTCATGACGCCGCGTGTCCGGATGACCGCGGTGGGTACAGCGGACACCGCGGAGGACATCGTCGGCCTGGCGAAGTCCACCGGCTACTCCCGCTTCCCGGTGATCGGCCGGGACCGGGATGACGTGGTGGGCGTCCTGCACGTCAAGCAGGCGTTCGCCGTCGCCCTGTCCGACCGCGCCGTCACCACCGCCGAAGACCTCATGATTGAACCGCTCCGCGTTCCCGAATCCATGGGCGTTGACACCCTTCTGAACCTGCTCCGAAAGCAGGGGCTGCAGGTGGCCATCGTCTCCGACGAGCACGGCGGCACCGCCGGTATCGTCACGCTGGAGGACCTCGTGGAAGAGATCGTGGGTGAACTGGAGGACGAGCATGACCGCGCCCGCGTGGGCGTGGTCCGCACCGGCCGCTCCATCACCTTCGACGCCGCGCTGCGCCCGGACGAACTCCTGGACCGCACCGGCATCCGCGTTCCGGACGGTGAGTACGACACCGTTGCCGGCTTCGTAACGGACCAGCTGGACCGGCTGCCCGAGCTCGGAGACGAAGTGGAGGTCGACGGCGGCACGCTCCGTGTGGAGCGCGCGCTGGAGACCCGCGTGGAGCGGCTCCGCTTCACGCCCGCCGAATCCGGCGAAGCACCGCAAAGCCCGCACGACAGGATCGTGGACAACATCACCCGGGAGCTGACCCATGAGTGAATATCTTCCCGGCATCATCTGGCTGGCTGTGCTCCTGGTGGTTAACGGCTTCTTCGTGGGCGCCGAGTTCGCGGTGATCTCGGCCCGCCGGTCGCAGATCGAACCCAAGGCGGAAGCGGGCAGCAAAGCCGCCAAAACCACGCTGTGGGCCATGGAGCACGCAACGCTCATGCTGGCCACCAGCCAACTGGGCATCACTGTCTGTTCGCTGATCATCCTGAACGTTTCCGAACCGGCCATCCACCACCTCCTGGAAATCCCGCTGGGCCTGACGTCCCTGTCCTACGAGGCCATCAGCATCATCGCGTTCATCGTGGCCCTGCTGCTGGTGACCTTCCTGCACGTGGTCCTGGGCGAGATGGTGCCCAAGAACATTTCGTTCTCGGTCCCCACGCGGGCTGCGCTGATCCTGGCCCCGCCGCTGGTAGTTGTGGCACGGATCTTCAAGCCCGTGATCTGGACGCTGAACGGCATCGCCAACGGCATCCTGCGCCTGTTCAAGGTGGAACCCAAGGATGAGGCCACCAGCGCCTACACCCTGGATGAGGTGGCCAGCATCGTGGAGCAGTCCACCCGCGACGGCATGCTGAAGGACACCACCGGTGCCCTGACCAATGCGTTCGAGTTCACCGCCAAGACGGTGGCCGACGTCCAGGTTCCGCTGGCGGACATCGTGCTGCTCCCGGAGACGGCCACCCCGGCCGACATCCAGCAGGCCGTGGCCCGGCACGGGTACTCGCGCTACATCCTCACGGACGGCAACGCCGAACCTGCGGGCTACCTCCACCTCAAGGACGTCATGGACCTCACGTCGCCGGAGAAGTTCGCCCGGCCGGTGCCTGCCAAGCGGATCCGTCGGCTCGCCTCGGCCTTCGCGGGCTCCGAGCTTGAGGACGCACTCGCGGCCATGCGCCGCACCGGAGCCCACGTGGCCCGGGTGTTCGACGCCGAGGGCGCCACCACCGGGATGCTGTTCCTTGAGGACATCATCGAAGAGCTGGTGGGCGAGGTGCAGGACGCCACCAGCGTCTGACCGGCATTTCAGCACCAGGGTGCGGCCTCCTTCGGGGGGCCGCACCTTTTTTGCGCCGGACCCTAGCCGCCGACGGCGGACGCCGCTAGAGTGGGTCCCGGTTCCGCCCTGCCGTTCCCGGCAGGACGACGGGAACCTTTCGAGGGATTGGAGGTGGTTTTGATGACTGCCATTGTCGCGCGCCTTGGGCGCCCCGCAACCATCAACCCAACCTTTTTCCCCGCCTGCACCGCCAGCGCCTGACGCGCGCCGGTGCACCGGGACATTCTCCCGAGGAAATAACCTTGAACACTTCTTCAGGCAACGCCCTGGACAGCACCATCACCACCCAACAAATCACTGACGGTCCATCCAGTTTCGGATATACGGCCGCCGTCGCCCGATATTTCGAGGACCATCCCTGCCCCGGGGGCACCGGACGCGGGCGTGTGGTCCGCGTGGACCGCAACTTGCTGCTCGTGGCGGTGGCCGATGGGCTCCTCCACCTCCCCTATCCACTCAGCGGGGAGGCTGCCGTCACCGGCGACTGGGTCTGGCTCGGCCCCAACCGGGCCGGTGACCGGCAGATCCTGACCGTCCTTCCGCGCCGGTCCGAGCTGAGCCGCAAACGCGCCTTCGAGGACTCATCCGCCGAGCAGGTTTTGGCGGCGAACATGGACACTGTGGGGGTGGTGCTCCCGGTGGACCGGCCCCTCACGCACAACAGGCTCGAGCGGACGCTCGTGGCCGCGTGGGACTCCGGCGCCACTCCGCTGGTGATCATCACCAAGGCGGACCTTGCGCAGGTGGCGGACGACGTCGTCGGGAAGGTCATCCTGCAGGCCGCGGGCGTGGAGGTGGTCACCACGTCGGCAGAAAACGGCGACGGGATCGACGAACTGATGGCGCACATCCCGGCCGGCGGAACCATTGTGCTGCTGGGGCCCTCCGGCGCCGGCAAGTCCACGCTCATCAACGCCCTGGCGGGCCGGGAAGTCCAGCACACCGGCGAGGTCCGGTCCGGGGACTTCAAGGGCAAGCACACCACCACCTCCCGGGAACTGGTGCCGCTTGCCAACGGCACCGTGCTCATGGACACCCCGGGCGTCCGCGGGTTCGGGTTGTTCGACGCCGAGGACGGGCTGGGCGAAATGTTCGGCGATGTGGAGGAACTGGCCGGGACGTGCCGGTTCAATGACTGCGGACACGGCAACGAGCCGGGGTGCGCCGTCCGGGAGGCGATCGACCACGGTGTCCTCCCGGAGCGCCGCTGGAACTCCTACCTGAAGATGCAGCGGGAACTGGCGGCCCTGGCGCGGCGGTCCGACGTTGCGGCCCAGCGGGCGTACTACCGCGAGTGGCACCAGAAAGTGGTGTCCGTGGGGAAGTCGCAGCGGTGGGCGGAGCGTGAGGTGGCCGAAAGGCAGGAGAAGGCCGGCGGCACAGGACGGGGCAAGCGGCGCAAGGGGAGCCGCTGACCTGGCGGCGTACACTCCTGCCCAGTTACCCCCTGCTGAAGGCGGGCGGGGCCACGCTCCGCCGTGCAGCACCTGGCGCTGCCTCCGCTGCTTGGACCTGAGCCCGCCGGCAACTGGGCGGGAGGGCCCGGCGTCCTGCCACAGTGTCGGACTGCCGCGGTAGGGTGCGGTCATGGACATCATCCTCGTTCCCGGATTCTGGCTCGACGCTTCTTCCTGGGACGGGGTGGTGCCGGCGCTTGAAGCTGCCGGCCACCGCCCCGTCCCCCTCACCCTGCCCGGGCTGGAGTCGAAAGACGCCAACCGGGCAGGGATCGGCCTGCGTGACCACATCGACGCCGTGGTGGGCGCAGTGGACGGCCTCGACGGAAAAGTGGTGCTGGTGGGCCACTCCGGCGGTGGCGCCATCATCCACGGCGTCATCGATTCCCGGCCGGAGCGCGTGGCGCGGGCCATCTACGTGGACAGCGGCCCCCTGGGCGAGGGCGGGGTGATCAATGACGAACTTGAGGCGGACGGCCACGACGTTCCGCTGCCTCCGTGGGAGGGCTTCGAAGACGCCGACCTGGTGGACCTCGATGATGCGTTGCGGGATCAGTTCCGTGCCCGGGCCATCCCGCAGCCCAAGGGCGTGGCCTTTGACCAGCAGCACCTCCATGACGAGCGCCGCTATGACGTGCCGGCAACCGTCATTGCCTGCGAGTTTCCCTCCGCGATGCTGCACGAATGGATCGCGGGAGGGCACCCCTTCGTGGCTGAACTGGGCCGGATGAAGGACGTGGAGTACGTGGACCTGCCCACCGGCCACTGGCCACAGTTCACCAAACCGGACGAATTGGGCCAGGCCATCGTGGCAGCCGTAGGCACCCCGGAAAGCTGAAGCGGCAGGCTTCCGGGGGACCGACGTTCCGGGCCGCCGCACGCCTTGCCCAGGAGCCGTCATTTTGGGCAGGACCCTTGCGCGGCCGGGCCACACTCCGCATACTAAATGAATGACATTCATTTACGCTTCCCTTGACGGAGCCAGCGCCGCCCCCGCTCAAGCAAACCCGGCCGCCCGGTCAGCCGCCTCCGGTGCCATGCCGGCTGAGTGGAGCGCCCACCAGCAGACCTGGATGGCCTTCCCGCCGCCCAACGAAACCTTTGGGCCGGCGGGAAGCTCCACCTTGGACCGCGCACGCGCTGCATGGACGAAGGTAGCCCGGACCATTGCCAAGTATGAACCCGTCACTGTGGTAGCCGATCCCCGGGATGCCACGGCAGCCCGCGAATGGCTCGGCAGCGGCATTGCGGTGGTGGAGATTCCACTGGACGACGCCTGGATCCGGGACAGCGGGCCCAGTTTCGTGCACCAGCCGGACGGTTCGCTGGCTGCCGTCGACTGGGTTTTCAACGGCTGGGGTGCGCAGGAGTGGGCCGCCTGGGGCCAGGACCGGAAGGTTGCTTCCGCGGTGGCGGCACAAGCCGAGGTCCCCGTCCGCTCCAGTTCTCTGGTCAACGAGGGCGGCGGGTTCCACGTGGACGGGGAAGGGACGGTGCTGCTCACCGAAACAGTCCAGCTGGATCCCGGACGCAACCCCGCAGCCACCAAGGAATCGGTGGAGGCCGAGATCCACGCGGCCCTCGGCACCACCAAGGCCATTTGGCTTCCGCGCGGACTCACCCGCGACTACGACGAATTCGGCACCCGCGGCCATGTGGACATCGTGGCTGCCTTCGCCGGGCCCGGTACCATCCTGCTGCACCGGCAGGACAACCCTGACCACCCGGACCATGCTCTCTACCTGCAGCTGAAGGCCGTCCTGCAGGGCCAGGTGGACGCCCAGGGCCGGCCGCTGCGCATCATCGACGTTCCGGCGCCCACCGTCCTTTCGGATGAGAACGGCTTCGTGGACTGGTCCTACATCAACCACTACGTCGCCAACAACGTGGTGGCGCTGTGCGCCTTCGGCGATCCCAACGACGCCATTGCCCAGGGCATCCTGGAACGCGCCTACCCGGGACGGACGGTGGAACTGGTGGACGCCCGGGACATCTTCGCCTTCGGCGGCGGCATCCACTGCATCACCCAGCAGCAGCCAGCACCAAAGAGAAGCGCGGCATCGTGAGACCGTTCAATGTGGTCGAGGCCGGCATCGGCACGCTCCGCGCCGCGCTGGAAAGGGGCGAAACCACCAGCGAGGACCTGGTCCGCGCGTACCTGGCGCGGATCGAGAAGTATGACTCAAACGGCATATGCCTCAACGCCCTGGTGGTGGTGAATCCGGATGCGCTGGAAGAGGCGCGGGCGTCGGACCGGCGGCGGGCTGACGGCTCCCTGCTCGGCCCGCTGGACGGCATCCCCTACACCGCCAAGGACAGCTACCAGGCCCGCGGCCTGACGGTGGCCGCCGGCTCACCTGCGTTCAAGGACCTGGTGGCACAACGGGACGCCTTCACCATCGAACGTCTCCGTGCCGGCGGTGCCGTGCTGATCGGCCTGACCAACATGCCGCCCATGGCCAACGGAGGTATGCAGCGCGGCGTATACGGACGTGCCGAGAGCCCCTACAACGCTGACTACCTCACCGCGGCTTTCGCATCGGGCTCCTCCAACGGTGCCGGCACAGCCACGGCTGCCAGCTTCGCGGCCTTCGGGCTGGCGGAGGAAACCTGGTCTTCAGGCCGCGCCCCGGCGTCCAATAATGCACTCTGCGCCTACACGCCCTCCCGCGGCGTCATCTCCGTGCGCGGCAACTGGCCCCTGGTGCCCACCATGGACGTGGTGGTCCCCCACGCCCGCACCATGGCGGACCTCCTGGAGGTCCTGGACGTGGTGGTGGCTGACGACGCCGAAACCCGGGGCGACTTCTGGCGTGTCCAGCCGTGGATCCCGGTACCCAAGGCATCTGCCGTCCGGCCGCCGTCGTACGTGGCCCTGGCCGTTCCGGACGGCGCCGCCGCGGCAGGCGTGCTCGCCGGCAAACGGTTCGGCATCCCCAGGATGTACATCAACGCCGACCCGGACGCCGGCACAGCAGCGAACCCGGGAATCGGCGGACCCACCGGCCGGCGCATCGACACCCGCGGCTCCATCATCGGCCTGTGGAACGCTGCCCGGCGCGATCTCGAAGCTGCCGGCGCGGAAGTGGTGGAGGTGGACTTCCCCGTGGTTTCCAACTACGAGGGCGACCGGCCCGGCGCGCCCACCATCGCCACCCGCGGCCTGGTATCCGCCGACTACCTCCGCCGCGAAATCGTCGACCTCTCCGCCTGGGCGTGGAACGACTTCCTGGACGCCAACGGCGATCCCCGGCTGAACCGGCTGGCCGACGTCAAGGGCGCCGACATCTTCCCGGCACCCGACGGTTCCCTGCCGGACAGGTACGACGGTTTCGACGACGACATCAGCGACTATCCGGCGTGGATCCGCGACCACGGCGTGCCGTCCCTGGCGGAGATCCCGCACCTGCAGGCCGGGCTGGAGGGCCTGGAAAAGACCCGCCGCACGGACCTGGAGCGGTGGATGGACCGGCTGGGCCTGGATGCCGTGGTGTTTCCCGCCGCGGCGGACGTTGGCCCCGCCGACGCGGACAGGAACCAGGAGTCCGCCGATCTGGCCTGGCGCAACGGCGTCTGGGTGTCCAACGGCAATCTGGTGCCGCGCCACCTGGGCATTCCCACCGTTACGGTTCCCATGGGGCTGGCCGCGGACATCGGCATGCCGGTGGGACTGACCATTGCCGGCCGGGCCTACAGCGACACGGAACTGCTGCGCCTCGCGGCGGCCGTCGAGGCCACCGGAAACCGGCGCGTACCCCCGCCGCGCACCACGTCCGCCGGAGACGTCGAATAGCCCTGTCCCGGACCTGGACGCTGCAGTTATTCTGGACGCAGTGATTTTCATTTCTTGCCTGTGATCCACAGCTTCCGCAGTCTTCACCCGTCGCTCCGGCTCCCGATTACGAACGGGGCGGTGATTCCGCGTGCCATGGAGGGGAACCCCGTTGTGGGTTCCCCTCCACCCGGCCCCCTTATCGGAAACATTCTCGGGAGACCCCATGGACACCCAGCCACACGGCACACCCCTCCTCACGCAGGTCACCCTCCGGCCTGACTGCGCCAACTGCTTCGCGCTCTGCTGCACCGCCTTTGGCTTTACCCGCTCGGCGGATTTCGCCATCGACAAGCCACCCGCTGCCGAATGCCCCAACCTGGCCACCGACTTTTCCTGCACCATCCACGACAGGCTCAGGCCCCGCGGCTTCCGGGGCTGCACGGTCTTCGACTGCTTCGGTGCCGGCCAGTCGGTCAGCCAGGGCCTCTTTGCCAGGATCAGCTGGCGGGAGGACCCTGCGTCGCAGCAGGCCATGTTTGGCGCCTTCCGGGTGGTCAAGCAGCTCCACGAGATGCTTTGGCACCTGGCCGAAGCGCACCGGCGAACCTACAGCCCGGACACTGCCGCCGACGTGCAGCACCTTCGGGTGACGCTCGAAGAGGCCGCGGCAAGCGGCGCGCAGGCCGTCCTGGAGCTCGACGTGGAGGCCCTGCACCACAGCACCGCACAGCTCCTGCGCACGGTCAGTGAAGAGGTCCGGGCAGGTTACTTTACGGACGACGCCGGCCCGGCCGCCCGCCTGCACGCTGGCGCCGACCTTGCCGGTGCCGGGCTGCGCGGGCTACAGCTGTGCGGCGCGGACCTTCGCAACGCAGTGCTGATTGGCGCCGACCTCCGCGGCACGGACCTCACGGCCGTGGACCTGCTCGGTGCCGACCTGCGGGATGCAAGGCTCGACGACGCCGACCTGGCCGGCGCGCTCTTCCTCACCCAGGCGCAGGTCACCTCGGCCCGGGGCAACGGGGGCACGCGGCTTCCGGCGGTGCTGACGCGGCCCGGGCACTGGACGGACTAGGGCGCGCACCGCGGAGCGTGCGGCGGGCCGGGAGTCAGGCCCGGGAGAAAGTGTAGAAGCCCACCCCGTGGGCGGGAAGTTCCAGCTCCAGTGCCGGCACCCGGTCCACTGCCGTGATTCCGGCGCTGGAGCCGCTCCAGGCCTCCCGTGCCCGCCAGCCGCCGGGCTGCGGGAGGCCAAGGTCCCCGAGCGGCAGGGAACGGGCCAGGCTGGCCGTCCCGGTGTTGAAGCATGCCGCGTACCGGTCCTCCGACGTCGTGCTTTCTGCCGCCCAGACCACCAGGTCCCCGTCGCGGAGCAGCTCGCGGCTGTTGGAACCGGCCCGGTGGGCTGCCAGCAGGTCGGGGTTGGTCAGCAGGTCCAGGGTCTCCGGGGGTGAGGCCGGCAGGTCACAGCCGAGCATGAGCGGGGACCGGGCGATGCACCAGAGCGAGAGCATGGTGCGCTGCTCGTCGGCGGTGAGGCGGCTGAGCCGTTCCCCGCCGCGTTCGACCCGCTGCGCCATCCGTCCCACCGGCAGCATGTCTGCGTCCGCCCAGCTGCCCGGCCGCTGGTGGGGTGCCCAGCGGGCCATGCGGGCGAACTGCGCTTCCACGTCTTCCCACACGTCCCAGAGGTCGTCGGAGACACGCCACATGGTGGCGTTGGCCCGCAGGTGTTCAAGCCGCGAAAGCGACAGCGCCCTGCCCGGTGAGAGGCTGAGGACCATGTCCCGGCCGCAGCGGTCCATGGCCTTCCGGTAGGCGGCAATTTCCGCGTCAAAGTAGGGGCCCAGCATGTCATCGGCCTTGACGAAATCCACGCCCCAGGCGGCGAAAAGCCGCAGCCGGGAGTCGTAATAGGCCTGGGCTCCGGGCTGGCTGTGGTCAAGGCCGTAGTTGTCCGCATTCCAGCTGCAGACGGAGGCGGTGTCCGCGATCAGGTCTGCTGTGGCAGTCGTTCCTTCCACCGGAAGCCGCTCGAGGACCGCCTGGCGGGGGATGCCGCGCATGATGTGCAGGCCGAACTTCAGCCCCAGGGCATGGATCCGGTCGGCCAGCGGCCTGAACCCCAGCCCGCCGGCCGCCGAGGGAAACCTGTTGACGGCCGGGAGCTGCCGCCCGTACGGATCGAGTTGCAGCCGGGCACCGTGGTTGTATCCGCCGGCCCGCGCAGCCGGCTCGTACCACTGGATGTCCACCACCACGGTGTCCCAGCCGTGCGGCAGGAGGTTCCGGGCCATGAATTCGGCGTTGGCCAGCACTTCAGCCTCGGTGACGGACGTGCCGTAGCAGTCCCAGCTGTTCCAGCCCATGGGCGGCGTGGCGGCGATAGTCATCCGGCCAAACTACAACGTTGGAAATCGATGCGCCACCCCGTGGAAGTGCCTTGACACCTGCATTTGTTAGCGCTGACAGTTGATGAAGCCACGAACCCGACCGGAGAGCCACCTCAATGAAGAACTGGGCAGGAAACCTCGAATACGCATCGTCCGCCGTGCACCGGCCAAAGTCGGTGAACGAGCTCGCCGCCCTGGTCGCGGCGGCGCCCCGGGTCAAGGCGCTGGGCTCGCGGCACTCCTTCAACCGGGTGGGCGACACCGAGGGGCTGCACATCCTGCTGGACGGCCTGCCGCACAGCATCGAGCCGGACAGCGAACGGCAGACCGTCCGGGTCAGCGGGGGCGTCAGCTACGGCGAACTGTGCCGGGCGCTTGAACAGTCAGGCCTGGCCATCCACAACCTGGCATCCCTCCCCCACATCTCGGTGGCCGGGGCCATCCAGACCGGGACGCACGGCTCCGGCGTCGACAACCAGTCCCTGGCGGGCGAGGTGCAGTCCATCGAGCTGGTCCGGCCGTCCGGGGAAGTCCTCACCCTGACCCGTGCTGACGGGGACGACTTCCTGGCCAGCGTGGTGGGCCTTGGCGCCCTGGGCGTCATCACCGCCGTCGAACTCTCCACCCGGCCCAGCTTCCGGATGCGGCAACGCGTCCTCGAAGACCTGCCGTGGGACGCAGCGCTGGCGAACTTTGATGCCCTGGTGTCCGCCGCCTACAGCGTGAGCCTCTTCACCACCTACGCGGGTGATTCGGTCAGCCAGGTCTGGCTCAAGGCCCTCGACAGCGAACCTCCGCTGGCTAAGTTTTTTGGCGCCACCGCTGCCACCCGACCTCGGCATCCGCTGCCGGACATGTCCGCCGAGAACTGCACGCAGCAGCTGGACCAGGCCGGTCCGTGGCTGGACAGGCTGCCGCACTTCCGCCACGAGTTCACGCCCAGCAACGGCGAGGAACTGCAGAGCGAGTACATCCTGCCGCTGGAACACGCCCCGGCCGCCATCGAGGCCGTACGCACCCTGGCGGACCGGTTGGCGCCGCTGCTGTTCATCTCGGAAATCCGGACCGGGGCGGCCGATGACTTCTGGCTCAGCCCGTTCTACCGGCAGCAGAGCGTGGCCCTGCACTTCACATGGAAGCCGCTGCAGGCGGACGTCGAAGCGCTCCTCCCGGAACTCGAGGACCTGCTGCGCCCCTTCGGCGCCAGGCCCCACTGGGGCAAACTCTTCACGCCATCCCGGTTCGACTGGGAGCAGCTGTACCCGCGCTTCGCTGGCTTCCGGTCGCTCGCCTCGGCCCATGATCCTGAGGGGAAGTTCCGGAACGTCCTGCTGGACGGCATCCTCGGCGTTCCCGCTGCCAGCGGGCGCTAAAACCCCGCAACGCGCCGGGCCGTGACGGCGGCGGCGGCTAGGCTAGAGACATGAAACGCCGCTTCGCAGCCCTGTCCGCCGCCCCGCTCCTGCTCCTGCTCGTCGGCTGCGGCACCGTGGAAGAGGCCGCTACGGATGCAGCCAATGATGCGGCATCCAAGGTTGCCACAGCGGCTGCGGACGAGGTCAACAAGCAGATCTGCGCCGTGGTCCAGGACGGCCTGGTGAGCGTGCAGGACAAGCAGGTGCTGGCCGGATTGGTTTCCGCCGCACGCACTGCCGGAGTCCCCGCGGACATCACGACGCCGTTGGGCGAGATAGCTGAGGCCGGAGACCAGGTGCCGGCCGAGTCGGTCCAGGCACTGCAGGACGCCTGCGCAGCCTAGCGACACCCGGAGGCGCCACCCTGCGCCGGCGTCCGGGCCCTTGTTATTGCGACTGATCGATCCCGTGCAGTCCGCCCTCGGCGGGAGGTCCGTGACCCTTCCGGCCGTGGACCGTCCGGTCCCGTGAGGACCGCTCAGAAGACTGGGTCCCGTGCGGGGTCCGCTCGTGGCCGGCCCTGTGCTGCGGCGGGGCAAAGGGAACCACGTCCGAGTTCCTGCTCGCCGGTGCGGCCCGGATGAACTTGGCCAGTTCTTCGCGGAGCACAGTCCAGCCGATATCCGGGTCATCGGGGTAGGCATCAACTTCCGCCTGCCGCGCTGCTTCCAGCGCCGCGATTCCGCGTTCGGTCAATTCGACCTTCAACTGGCGGCGGTCTGAGGCCTGCCGCGTCCTGGTGATCTGTCCCGCGGCTTCCAGCCGGGTGAGGACCCTGCCCAGGGTCTGGCTTTGCACTCGGATGGCATCGGCGAGCCGCTCCTGGTTCAAAGGTCCGCCGGACAGTCCTTCCAAGGCGATGACTGCGGCTCGGGTCAGCCCCAGCGGCGCCAGTGCTTCATCCTGCCGCCGTTGGACCAGGCGCGCCGCCAGGGTGATCAGTCGATAGCTGTTCCGGGCATCCGGATCAAGATTGCTGGTCATCGGGCCGTGGCCTTCCTGTAGGTGGCAAAGCGGGGATCGCCCTTCATCGCTACCTACCTACAATAAGCATGCTTAGCATCATCGTCGCAAGTGAAGCCGCTACCCCTCCCCCCAAAAGGCCGGGCGGACGTCCCCTTTTAGCGTGCTCGGCCCTTTTTTAGAAAGTCCCTGCCAGCCCCCTTGCGGAACAAAAGGCAAGTGTGCTTACTATCTAATTAGTAACCCTGCTTACTAAACAGCCAGCTTTGCTGGTTCTTAATCGCCAGCTGACTTGAGGAAAGAGAGCCCGATGACAGAGAACCAATGGCCCCAGACTCCCAACCCGGCCGTCACGGATCCCTACGGTGCCGCCACCGTCGAGGACGACTTCACTACCGCCTCGACGTCCGGTCCCGCCGGCGATTCGAAGACCGATGCGGCAAAGGCGGAGGCCTCTGACGTGGCAGGACAGGCAACGTCCGCAGCCAAGGATGTGGCACATACGGCGAAGGAAGAAGCCGCCAACGTCGCAGCCGAGGCAAAGACCAACGCCAAGGACCTGATGAATCAGGCGAAAACCGGTCTCAGCAGCGAGGCAGGCGCCCAGCAGCAGAAGGCTGCTGAGGGGATCCGCAACATCTCCGGCCAGCTGCACAGCATGGCCAGCGCCCCTGAGCAGCAGGGTATGGCGAGTGACCTGATCCGGCAGGCAGCCGAACGCGGCGACTCGGTCGCGTCCTGGCTGGAGAACCGTGAGCCGGGAGACCTGCTCGGCGAAGTGCAGCGGTTCGCCCGCAACAAGCCCGGGACGTTCCTGCTGCTCGCCGCCGGTGCTGGCCTGCTGGCCGGCCGCCTGACCCGAAGCCTCACCGCAGGAGCTCCTGAACAGACCTCAGGGACAGCGGGCGCCGGCCAGGCGCAGTCCCCCGCGGCCACGCAGCAGGCAGCGCATTCCGCACCGGTCCAGCCGCTCCACCAGGAGACCGTATACGCAGCGGGGACCGACGACCTGTTCGCCGAACCCACAGTTACCGGTACCCCATCCGCCACTTCAACCCTGCCGGGAGGCACCGCCGAGGACACGCCGCTGCGGTACGAGGATGACCCGTTCGGTGACGAGGACGGCTCCTACCGGACCGCGGAGGGCGGCTTCCGGTCGACGGAAGGACGCCCGTAATGAGTAGCCAGATTCCTGAGTCGCCGGGCGTGGCGCACCAGAAGGCAGAGACAGCGTCGCTGGGTGAACTGCTCGGCGATGTCACCCGGGACCTGTCCACCCTGATGCGCCAGGAAGTCGACCTCGCCAAAGCCGAACTCAAACAGTCCGCCACCCGGGCCGGTAAAGGCGGCGGC
>NZ_JBFTHJ010000019.1:0-74574 GCF_056394175.1 Pseudarthrobacter sp. 10T415
TCGGTGATCGCGTGGGTGCGGGTGTGGTCCACGGCCCCGGCAGCGATGAGTTGGAGATACTCCACGCAGCGGGAGAGCTCTTCGACGTCGGCGGCGAACGTGGCCGCGCTGGTGTAGCCGGTTGTGGGCAGGGCTTCGCGGGCTGTGACCGCCGCTACGGCGGCCCGTGCGGTCAGGGCAGACACATCCAAAGGCAGATACATTGATTGCCCTGCTGATTGGTCTGCTGCGGGGTAGCCGGGGACGGGCCAAAGGTGCCCTGCCGCACGGACGTGCGGACCGACGTCGGGCGCCGTTGCGCGGGCATGGTGCCCGGCGTCGGGCCCGGCGGAAAGGCGACTGCTGGAGCGGAAGCCCAGAGGCAGCAGGCCCGAAGAGTCCTCGCTCTCCGACACCTGCTCCCCAATGGCTTCCATGACCCCACTCTGCCAAAGGGCACTGACAATCAGGACCCCCACAAATCCCTATGTGGAAAACCCGTCAGTCGGTAGGAGCCTCGGTTGCCTCACTGGGTCGCTGGGTGTCCTTTTGCCAGGGCCAGCGTCCCGTGATCTCCAATTCCAACGAAAAGCTGAGGAACGTCCGGATGAGCACGATGCCAGCCAGGACACCCACGCTTTCGAAGGTGGGAGTGACTGCCACGGTTCGGATGATGTCGGCCGCCACGAGGAGCTCAAGTCCCAGCAGAATGGACCTTCCCAACAGTTGCCTGTACAGCCGGTAGAAGCTCATTTTGGCCGGTGCGCTGGTGGTGCTGGCAGTGCGCATTGACCGCGGCACCTGGCCCCGCAGAGCCATAGGGAGCGACACAAGCGCGCCGATAACCATCACCGCTACACCGGCAAAGTCGACAATCTGCCCCACGGTCTCGATGATGTGCCGGAAATCCACGTGCCTAGCCTCCCACCAAACCTGTCTGACCTGCACCAGAGCTTCGGCGCCGGCTGATTACGGGTGCCGCACGCCGCGCCCGGCGATGACTTCCCTGTACCCTTCCCGGAAGCTGGGAAACGCGAAGGTGAAGCCGGCCCCATGGAGAAGCTTGTTGGAGCAGCGCTTGTTGCCGGCGCGCGCTGGGCCTGCGTCACCCACTTCGGGTTCCGGGAGGCCCAGTTCAGCGGCCAGGAAGCGGAGAATGGAGCCCATATCGGCCGGATCGTCGTCCACCCCCACGTAAACCGGCGCCGGTTCGTCCGCCATGGTTGCGAGATGCACCAGGGCGGCCGCGGCGTCGTCGCGGTGGATGCGGTTCGTGTACCGGATGTCCTGCGGAACCACCGCTGAGCCGCTCCGCACCTGGTCGATCAGCCTCGTACGGCCGGGACCGTAGATACCGCCGAGCCGCAGGGAGACGGCAGCGGTACCGGAACCCGCAAGCCTCGAACGCAGCAGGTTTTCGGCCTCCACCAAGACCCTGCCGGAGAAACCATCCGGCTCCGTTGGCGTCCCTTCGTCCACCCAGCCGCCGCCGGCGTCGCCGTATACAGCAGTGGACGAGACAAAAAGCACCCGGCGGGGGATCACGGCGTCGCGCTCCAATGCATCGAGCACGTGGGCCACGCCGTCCATATAGGCGGCGCGGTACGCGTCCACCCTGGGGGCGTCGGCGGCCACGGCAATGACGACGGCGGACGTGTCCGCCGGGACCGCCGGCAGCTGGGCGGAGCTCAGGTCAGCCGCGACGCCTTCGATGGCTGCCGGAAGTTTGGAGGGGGAGCGGCGCCAGCCGACAACCCGGTGGCCCAGGCCGGCGAACCGAAGCCCGGCCTCCGTGCCCAGATCGCCGCAGCCCGCCAAAAGGATCGTCATGGGTTACGGTGCCTCCACCGGGAAGAACACGCGCGGGTCCTGCAGGAGCGCCGGGTAGGCGAACGCGGAACGGTCGATGATCTCGGTGACCGTGAAATGCCTGCCGAACCGGCCGTCGTCCAGGGTGATGGGCCGGCCCGTCACTTGGCCCACGGCGAACTTGGCGCCCTTCTCGAACGGAACGGCAACCGGCGTCTTTCCCGGCAGGGTGGAGAAGGCTTCCTCCTGCGCGAGCCGCTTGCGGGTGGGCTTCTTGGCCGGCGGCTTGGGTGCGGCCTTCCGCGACTGCTTGGAGGGCCGCCGGGACTTCTCCTCGAGGTACACGGGGCTGTAGTCGTCGTCCGAGCCCGGTGCGCCCGCCGCGGCAGCGTTTCCCCGGCCCACGGGCGGCAGCGCCACGGTGTCCAGTGTCTGGGGATCGACGTCGGCGTGCGGGTCCCGGAGGATCCACAGGATCTCGCCCTCGGGTTCCTGGGGCAGGAACTCATGCCGGGGTTCGGGCCAGATGTAGTCCATCTCCGGAATCGCGTCGGAGAAGAGCGGGCTGTAGAACTTGGAGTCCTTGTGGACCAGCTTGGACCGGTGGCTGAGGTGGAAATCCGGATCACCAAGCCACGGCGGCAGCAGGATCTTCGACGCGTAATCCGGGTGGGCGGCCTGCGGGGCGAACTCGGCAATGTTGGCGCGGGTGTTGTCCGGGTGGCCGCGTTCCATCCACTCGTCCACCATGGCCAGGCCGTACATGGTGAGGGCCGGGACGTAGCCCATCCACATCCGGATCGCGGGGTGGGTCTGCCATCCGTATCCGGGAAGGACCAGCGCACGGAGTGTCTGGAGGGCCTCCACCCGCTGCTTGCCCAGCCGGGCGGTGTCCAGTGCAGCGGCGCTCTGCCGGAAATCAGGGTACGGGAGGAAGGTTTGCATCCATTCAGTCTGACGGCACGTTGCTGATGTGCCAATTGCAGTGCCGGGCGCCACAGGAAGGCAGGCCGGATGTCCAAATAGTGGACGGTTACATACTCGCGGGAGGGTGAACCACTAAGATCACCGCAACCCATCCCGCGTTTTGGAAGCTACCTCATGACATTCTCAGCTGAAAACCCCGCCTCCCGCCCCGCGCAGCCCCGCTACGGACTGATGCTCGGTCCCGAAGCCAATGGCATCCTGGTCCTCGATGAGTTCACCATCGACCCCGCCGCTGCCCGCCACGAACAGCACGGCTTCCGGGCCGGCATGGCCACCGTCGCCAGGACCATGCGCCGCATTGCCGCCCTTCGTGTGGTGATCGCCCTTGTGGCCATCGGCAACCTCCCGCTGTTCCTGCTCTCCAGCGGATGGTGGATCTACGCCGTCTCACTGGCCCTCGTCCTCGCGGTGCACACGGCAGTGACGCTGTTGAACCGCCACGAGCCGCGCCTGAAGCAGCGCTCCGCACTGGAACTCCACCTGCACCGGGAACGCAGCGCCAACTACCGCAAGGTGCGCGACGCCGTGAAGTACATGATCGATACTCCGGCACGCATGAACGAACACCTCTACCTGGAGCTGCTCGCCGTCAAGCGCGTGGCACTGAACCTGGCGCACGGCACCGTGGCCCTGCTGGACACCTCTGACGACTCGGCCTGGAAGGTGCGCATCGTCCGGGAGATCCCCGCCAGCTAAAGCTGCAGCACCTGGCCTTAGCGTCCAAGGCAGAAAATTAAAGAGAACGACGCCGGTACATCCCTTGTGGGGGCGTGCCGGCGTCGTTCTATGGTCAACGGAATTTGTCTATCGCCGACCGGTTTTGGGGCCCGCTAGGCGGGGAGCTGGAGCACCTGTCCTTCGAACACCAGGTTGGGGTCCGAGATGGTGTCCAGGTTGGCGTCGGCAAGGTGCTGCCAACCGCCTGCAACGCCAAGCTTATCGGCGACGATGCTCAGGGTGTCGCCGGCTTCGAGGGTGTAGGTCTCGCCGCTGAGGGCTACGGAGGTAGCGTGCCGGGCGGGTGCCTGCGCGGCGGGCGGCGCTTCCACGGGTGCGGCTTCGACGGCCGCGGCCTGCACGGGGGCCGCCTGGACCGAAGCCTGCTGCACGGGTGCCTGCTGGACCGGAGCCTGCTGGACCGGGGCGCCGCCGCCGCCGTTCAGGCCGAGCTGGGATGAACAGGACGGCCAGGCGCCCCAGCCCTGGGAGGCCTGGACGCGCTCGGCCACGGCGATCTGCTGTTCGCGGCTGGCGTCTGCCGGAGAACCGGAGCCGCCGTAGGCCTGCCAGGTGCTGGACGTGAACTGGAGGCCGCCGGAGAAGCCGTTGCCCGTGTTGGTGGACCAGTTGCCGCCGCTCTCACACTGGGCCAGCGAGTCCCACGTTGACGTGGGGGCGGCCGCGTTGGCAGCGCCGGTGGACAGGGCGATGCCCGCTACGGAAATAGCCGCCACGGTGGCTCCACGGCGCGCAACAGTACGGAAAGAGGATTTATTCATGGTGGTGATGCTCCTGAAGGCCACCAGCGCTGGCTCCGTCCCCGAAGATCGTCGCGCTACTGCCCGCCCCTGACAAATAGAGGTCAACGTCGGTGGCTGCCGCTGGGCAGTTCTGGTGAAGGCAGCACCTGGCATTCATGCGCCCGCCGGACGGGCATGCATTTCACGCTAAAACATAGCCCTGGCGTTATCAAATCGAGATAGGTGCTGAGTTCCGCAGCGCGGGCACGGACAGTTGCACGGGCTGCCGACGGCTGCGGCGGCCTCCACGCGGGTGCACGGCTCCGAGGCCCGGGCAGGCGGGAATCCTCATGGGGGATTATCCTGACCGGATGGAAAACTTTGAGGGTGAGCCCGTTGCGCCCGAAACCGAAGTGTCAGGATCCAATGCTGCTGTTCCGGCCCGGCTCCTGCCGGTAGCTGAACTGCACCTGCACATCGAAGGCACCCTGCAGCCTGAACTGATCTTTGCCCTCGCGGAACGCAACGGCATCACCCTCCCGTACGCGGACCTTGACGAGCTGCGCCAGCGGTACGAATTCACCGACCTCCAGTCCTTCCTGGACCTGTACTACGCCAACATGGCCGTGCTGCAGACCGAAGAGGATTTCGCGGCCATGACCCACGCCTACCTGGAACGTGCGGCGGCCGCCGGTGTCCGGCATGCCGAGATCATGCTGGACCCGCAGGCCCACCTGTCCCGCGGCATCTCGCTGGAGACCTGCGTCAACGGCGTGGCATCCGTGCTGGCCACCTCGATGGAGGACTTTGGGATGTCCACCATGCTGATCGCCGCCTTCCTGCGCGACCTCCCCGAAGAGTCGGCACTCGAAGTTTTGGACGCCCTGCTGGCCATGGACGCACCGATCGGTGCCATCGGCCTGGATTCTGCGGAGGTGGGCAACCCGCCCGCAAAATTTGAACGCCTCTACGCCAAAGCCCGCGAAGCAGGCCTGCGGCTGACGGCCCACGCAGGCGAGGAGGGGCCGGCGTCGTACGTTGTTGAAGCCCTGGACGTCCTGGGTGTGGAACGCATCGACCACGGCATCCGCTGCATGGACGACACCGACCTGGTGGAGCGCCTGGTGGACGAGCGGATCCCGCTTACGGTCTGCCCCCTGTCCAATGTCCGGCTCCGCACCGTGGATACCTTGGCCGACCACCCGCTGCCGGCCATGCTGGCCGCCGGACTCAACGTGTCCGTGAACTCTGACGACCCCGCCTATTTCGGCGGCTACGTGGACGACAACTTTGCCCAGCTGGAGGCCGTGTTCGAGCTCTCTGAATTCGACAAAGCCAGGCTGGCGGCCAACTCCATCCACTCGTCGTTTGCGTCCGAAGAACGCAAGGCCGAGCTGCTGGAGGAACTGAACAGCGGGGAACTGGCGCACTGACCCGGGCCTTGCGCGTCCCGGCTGCCCAATCTCCGGCTAAACTTGGTCCCGCAGGCGGGTCAGGGACATGCGGGAGAAATCCCGCGGCAGCGCAAGAAATGGTCGAGCAGCCGGCCTTACCCGAGACCGCCGCCTCAGTTGTTGTGACTTGCGCTTCATAGTCGGTCACGACACGCAGAGTTAACCAATTAAAGTCGCGCGATTTAACGGGCACTTGGCAAGATGCTCTCATCGGATCGCTCACACACTAGGGGAATCATGGCCAAGTCCACCGCAGAAAACACCTTCCTTCGACTCAAGACCGTGCTGGATGTCCTGACCGAAGGCGTGTGGTCCGGTGATGCGCTGAATGCTGGCCAGGTCCTGGCGGAGTCCACGGCACGCGTGCCGTTCAACGAGCACGAAGCCGAGCTGCTCAGCGGCGGGATTCCCCGCGGACACAAGACCCTCACCTCGGCCACCGCCAAGCTGGTCAAGGCCGGCTGGCTGATCAAGGGCCGCTCGGGCTGGACCATCACCGAAGACGGCATGCGCGCCACTGTCGCCTACCCGGATGCTGTCTCCTTCGCTTCCGCGCTCGACGCCGGCACTCCCGTTCCGGCCGACACCCCGGTTCCGGCAGCACCCGCCGGGTTCGTCCGTCCGGTGTCCGCCGCTGCCGCCACCCTTGAGGTGCCGGCAAAGGATGACGCCAAGAAGGCTCCCGCGAAGAAGGCGCCGGCCAAGAAGGCTGCCTCCGTTGTGGGCAAGGCAGCCAAGGCGATCGAAGACGCCGTCGAGCCCGTGGTGAAGGCCGTGCGCAAGAAGGCTCCGGCCAAGGCCGAAGCCGCCGCACCTGTCGCGGCCGAGCCGTTCGAGGGTCCGGACGTGGAGACGCACCCGCAGCCCGAGGCCGTGGCTCTTGCCGGTGACTTCAACACCATCCTGGGTGCCCCCGAAAACTGGGCGCCGCAGTACGACGAGGCCCAGATGGAGTTCGACTTCCTGGACCAGCTGTGGAAGAAGAGCGCCGAACTGCCGGCCGGCCACTACACCTTCAAGATCGCGCTCAACCGCTCGTGGACCGAGAACTACGGCGCATTCGGGACGTTCGATGGCCCCAACCACGAACTGCACCACTCCGGCGGCACCGTGACCATCCGTTACAACCACTCCACGCGCGACATCACCATCAACTAAGCGGCATTGCACCCAACTGGGTAGCAGCAGATGTCGTTTTGAGCCCTCATAACGACATCAACTGCCACCCAGTTGGGAGGGCGGCTGCCGAGGAGGCCTACCCCATGGCACGCCACGCAGAACCAACCGCCGACGGGCCGCCGGCTGGCCAGGTTCGTTTGACCGCCCGCGTGTTCGGCGTGGTGCAGGGTGTGGGCTTCCGGTACCGGACCATGGGTGCAGCCGAGGAGCTGGGCCTGACCGGAGAGGTGAAAAACCTCGACGACGGTTCGGTAGCCCTGGTTGCCGAGGGCACCGGTGACCAGGTGGGGAAGCTCCTGGACTGGCTGAACTCGGACCGAGCCCCCGGCCGGGTGGAGCGGGTGGACCACTCCATGTCAGAACCCAAAGGATCTTTCAGGGACTTCCGGGCACGCTGAGCCCGATGAAGGCGCCCAGTTCCTCCAAGGCGGCCGGCTTGTGCGGCATGTAGTTCGTGAGCTCGGGGGAGCGGACGATAACTGCCCGCCACTGGCCACGTGACACCGCCACGTTGATCCTGTTCCGGTTCAGGAGGAATTCAGCACCCCGCGGAGCCTCCGCCACCGCGGAGCAGGCCATCGATACCAGCACCACCGGTGCCTCCTGGCCCTGGAACTTATCCACCGTTCCCACGCGGACGTCCGGCAGGCCGGCGTCGGCCAGTTCCTTGCGGATGAGGTGGACCTGGGCGTTGTACGCGGCCACCACCAGCAGGTCCTGCTGCTCCAGCGGCCGGGCCGCGGCTTCCGGCCCGGGCGTCCATTTCAGGCCCAGGTGACGGTGTGCCTGCCGTACTACCTCCGCCGCTTCCTCTGCCGAGCTTGTCGAATTGCCGGTGTGCTGGACGAATATGGTCTCCACGCCCGGCGGCACGGTTTCCAGCTGACGCAGGGACGCGGCCGGCGCGGACTGGAGCTTACTTTCGTAGCTGAGCCTCGATACCGCAGCACACAGGGCCGGATGCATCCGCCAACTGTCAGCCAGGAAATATCCCAACCGTGCGGGCAGGGTGGCGTGGCCGGTGGCCAGCCAGCCGAGGGCCGAATCATCCACCGGCTCAGGATGGGCACCCTGCGTCACCTGGGGGAGCTGCTGGGGATCCCCCAGGAGGAGGAGCCGCTTCGCTGCCCGGGAAACGGCCAGCGTGTTGGCCAGGGAGAACTGTCCGGCCTCATCGATCACCAGCAGGTCCAGGGAACCGGCCGGGACTTCCTTGCCGGTCATGGTCCATGCCGTTCCTCCCACCAGGCCGCCGCCGGCAGACTCCAGCAGCCGTGCGACATCGCCGTCGGCCGTAGCTTTCCACGGAACCTCGTGGGGCGCAGAGAGCTTTTTTGCTACCCGAGCGGGGTCCACCCCGCCCTTTTCGATGGCCCGGCACAGCAGGTTCTCCACCACGTTGTGCGATTGGGCCACCACGCCCACCTTCCAGCCTTCGCCGACGAGTTGGCCGATCACGTGCGCCCCAACATAGGTC
Source organism: Pseudarthrobacter sp. 10T415 (assembly GCF_056394175.1). Lineage (NCBI taxonomy): Bacteria > Bacillati > Actinomycetota > Actinomycetes > Micrococcales > Micrococcaceae > Pseudarthrobacter > Pseudarthrobacter sp. 10T415. Next base: position 8,346 of record NZ_JBFTHJ010000019.1, read on the forward strand.
TTGCCCGTGCCGGGCGGCCCCTGGACTGCCAGGTAGGAACGGTCCAGGTCCCGCAGCGACACTGCGATGGCGCCTGCATAATCGGCAGCGCCATCGGCCCCGTGCTGAACCTCAACCGGGCCGGACAGCGTATGGAACCGCGGCGGCAGTTTGCGAAGGATATCCAGGCCCGGCTGCGCGGGCAGTGACGGAACTGTGGAGCCCACGGCCCGGGCAAGCTCCGCAAGCGCGGCCTCGATACTCACCGTCGCCAGCGGCTGGTCCTCGGTCAGGGCCACCGGGAGATGCGGGTACGCCTGCACCTTCCCGGACTCACGTTCGGCGATGGTGATGAGGGTGTAGGCCCGGTTATCCGGTGCAGGCTGAAGGTCGTGGATGCGCGTCCCAAAGCTGAACGCCCGGGCTCCCGGCGCTGCATCCGGCGCCGCCATGCCCTCCGGCGGAGGGGAATCGTAGAGCCGGCACCAGGTGGAGTCCGCACGGAAGTCAGAGCCTTCGGTCATGATGCCGCGGAGTTTCAACACCCGGGTACGCATCCGCTCCCGCGGCTTCGCCAGCGCCCAATCGGAGGACACCTCGGCAGACTCCACCACGAACACATTGCGCTGATCGGACCAGCTCTCCAAGGGAGCCTCCACCCGGTCAAAGTGCTGCCACCAGAACTGCTTGCGTTCACGGCGGTGGTAGCCGGTGGCCGCCGCCACCATGGCGATGGCCCGTTCATCGTCCGTCCAGGGGCGGTTGTCCGGCAGGCCGGCAAGGTACTCGTGAAGCCGGCCCTCCTCCAGGGATTCGTCCTGCGCGTCCCCGCGTCCCGTGGTGGCAGCGCCAATCTCACCCGCTCCGGACCCCGTGCCCTCCCGCGCTTCCACCTGAAGTCCGGAATCGGCCTGTGGCCGGATGTCCAGCAGCCAGTCACGCAGGCGCAAGGTGGACAGGCAGTCGTACTGGTTGTAGTCGGAAATGGAGGCAAGGACGGCGTCCGCCTCGGCCTGGTGCCAGGCATCGCGGGCGGCGCAGTAGGCCGCGTAGGCCACCACGGATGCCCCGGCATCCTTGACGTCCCCGGACCGCAGGTTGTCGCCCATGTACAGCGGCTCGAGCTTCTTGATGGAGTAGGACGCCTCGGAGATGCGCAGCGAATGCTTCACCGTGGCGTAGAGGTCTACCAGAAGGCCTTTCCGCAACCAATCGTCCACGGTGTCTTCGCCCGCCTGGTGCGCCAGGGACAGGTTCCGCAGCGCCGTCTTCTCGTAGGAGGCGTAGTGATAGACGTGCATGTCCGGATACTTCCTGCGGCGGTTCTCTACGTACTCGAGGAAATCCAGGAAGGCCTTCCGTTCCCCGGACCGGGAATGGGCCCAGAAGGGCCGGAACACCGGATCACCTCCAGCGCCGGCGACGGGTGCCTCGATCACACCGAACAGGTACTCGATGCCCCAGACTCCTGTTGCCGGATCCTGCCAGAGCGGATCGCCCTCAAAGTCGAAGAAGATGTCCCCGGCACTCGGGGCCGGCAGCGTGCCGATGGTGTGCTCCGGCAGGACACTGTAGGAGACGGTGTGTGGCTCGCCGTCCTTCGTGAACGTCCGGGACCCGGCTGCAGTATCGAACCCCAGCTGCATCCTGGCCTGGGCGCGGAGCCGGGCTACTGAATTCTTCGCCGCAGAAGCTGGCATGGCAGCGAGTTCGTCGATGCTGGTAATGCCGGCCGCGTGGAGTTTCCTGCGCTGGACCACCGACATTCCGGCGACCATGAGGAGGTCGCGGTGCAGGCTGACCTGTTCTGCGCAGTAGTCGCACCGGCCGCAGTGGACGATACCCGGCTGCTGCCACTGGACAGCCCCGCCGCCCTCGCGGTGTTCCGCGGTGAGCTGGCGGAAGCGCCGGCGCCTTTCGCGGAAAACGGGGAGCAGGTCCGGCAGTGAGTGGCTGCTGCGCAACCAGTCATCACCTACGCGGGTGCCCAGCACGAGGGTGACCACGGGTGAAGGCTCCAGCCCCATCCCGAGGAGCTGGTTACCGTAGGCCGCCAGCTGCAGCAGCGCGCCCACCTTGGCGTGCCGGGCCAGCTTGGTGTCCCAGACCTCGTACCGGCCCGGCAGCCCGGTTCCGGCGGCCTCGTTGACCAGGAAGTCCGCATAGCCGAGAAACTCGCCATCGAAGAAGGTGGCCTGGAAGACGACGTCGGCCCCGGAGCGCAGCGCGAGCTCGGTTTCGGCGTGCTTTGCCTGGAGTTCCCCGCGGACTGTGTTGCCGCGCTCCAGGGAGTAGACGCCCGCCCCGCGGCTGGCATCCCAGGTTCCGTATCTGGCCACCAGGCTGTCCAGGACGGTCTGCTCGTGCCGGTCGCCGAGCTCGCCGGCACGGACCCGCATCTCGTCCGGAGGGAACTCGGCTTTGGCGGCCCGGCCCAGTTTTTCGTCCAGGACTCGGAGCGTGCGGTATTCACATTCGCTGGCCGCCACAAGGTCGCTGGCGGAGAACACCAGGTCCGGCGCAGCACCGGCACCGGCACTGACATCGGCTTCGAGCAGGAACACGGGGCCTCCCCATTGGACAGCGGGGCCGGGGGACGGTTCCCCAGGCCCTGGTTTACAGCTGCTTCAAACGTAGCAAGAGGGGCCGACAATCAGCGCTCAGGCGAGGCGGGCAACGCTCCGGCGGGTGGGGCGGCGGGCCGAGCCATCGGAAAAAAGTTCAGGAGTGGCCTCCTGGATCCGCTGCACGTCCTCGAAGACTCCGCGCAGGTGCAGGCGGAGGCAGCTGTCGGCGTCGGGAACGTCATTGGCTTCGAGGGCATCCACCACAGCGGTGTGCTGCTCAATCAGCGTGGCTACCGGTCGCGTCTCCAGCAGGCTCATCCGGCGGGCCCGGTCAAGGTGCGCCTTGGCGGAGTTGACCGCGCTCCAGGCGGATTCGTGCCCCGCGAGGCGCAGGAGTTCGCGGTGGAAGTCCTCGTCCAGCCGGAAGAATTCCTCGATGTCGCCGCCGGCATCAGCGGCGGACTGGGCGGCAAGGATCTCACGCAGGCCGGCGATCCCGGGCCCGTCCACGATCAGGTCGCGCAGGGACGCGCATTCGATGGCTTCGCGGACAAACTGGGCTTCGGATACCCGGCTGAGGTCCACCAGCGAGACGAAGGAGCCGATCTGCGGGAAGACCTGCACCAGGCCTTCCTCCCGCAGCAGGATCAGGCTCTCGCGGACGGGGGTGCGGCTGACGCCGAGCTCCTGCGCCAGTTCGTTCTCAGACAGGGGCTCGCCAGGGGGCAGCTGCAGCGAGATGATCCGGCGGCGCAGCGTTTCCAGCGTCTGGTCCCTGACCGAAAGCCGGGGCGCTGAGCTTCTCTTGTCCGTTGCCATGACCCAAGTTTAGCCTGTTGACACACTAGAATGGTAGTGCTTGTATGGTAGTAGAAATCGACCCGCTGCCAGTCCACACGTCCTGGTTCCCGGCGGTTCCCTTCCCGCCCCGGCAGCCGTTAACTGCCTCATCCCCAACTGCTTGACCCCCCTTCGAACGCATCGCCTGCAAAGGAGCAACAGATGACCGAGAGCATTGCGCCCCCCAACACCAAGAAAGAGTCCCGCTCCACCCGGGACCTGGCCAAGGTAGCCGTGTCCGGGTGGCTGGGAACCGCCATGGAGTTCATGGATTTCCAGCTGTACTCCCTGGCCGCGGCCATTGTCTTCAACAAGATCTTCTTCCCGGACGTCAGCCCGGTCATCGGGCTTATCGCCGCCATGGCAACCTACGGCGTGGGCTACGTGGCCCGCCTGGTGGGCGCCGTTTACTTCGGCCGCATGGGCGACAGGATCGGCCGCAAGAAGGTCCTGTTCATCACCATCGCCCTGATGGGCGCCTCCACCACGCTGATCGGCGTGCTGCCCACGTACGCCATGATCGGGATCTGGGCGCCCATCCTGCTGGTGGCCCTGCGCCTCATCCAGGGCTTCGGGGCCGGCGCCGAAATCGCCGGCGCCACCGTAATGCTGGCTGAATACGCCCCCGCCCGCCGTCGCGGACTGATCTCTTCCCTGGTGAGCCTGGGCACCAACTCGGGAACGCTCGCAGCTTCTGCCCTCTGGGCCATCCTGGTGGCCGTCCTGTCCGAGGAACAACTGCTGAGCTGGGGCTGGCGCCTTCCGTTCCTGGCCAGTTTCCTGCTGATGATCTTCGCAGTGTGGATCCGGCGCTCCCTCAAGGAAAGCCCGGTCTTCGAACAGCGCGCCGACGTGGTGGACGGCGTCGCCCTCTCCAAGGACGAAATCGCCGGACAGGACGCCAAGCGCGGGGCGGCAGCTGCCGCAGCAACCGGCACCAGCACCATCGAAGCCGCCCTGCACCAGAAGAAGGGCAAGGCCTTCCTGATTGCCCTGGGCCTGCGCTTCGGCCAGGCAGGCAACTCAGGGCTCATCCAGACGTTCCTCATCGGCTACCTGGCCACGGTGCTGCTCATGGACAAGACCATCGGAACCACGGCCATCATGTACGGCTCCATCCTCGGCTTCGTCACCATCCCGGTGATCGGCATCCTCGGTGACCGGTTCGGACGCCGCCCCCTGTACCTGGTGCTCAGCTCCCTCACGGCCCTGTTCGCCATCCCCATGATGATGATGGTCACCAGCGGCAACCCGACGCTGGTCATGGTTGCTGTCATCGTCGGCCTGAACTTGGGCGTGCTGAGCCTGTTCGCGATGGAGAGCGTCACCATGGCGGAGTTCTTCGGTGCCCGCACCCGCTTCACCCAGCTGGCCCTGGCGAAGGAAATCGGCGGCATCCTCGCCACCGCCATCGGCCCCATCCTCGCCGCCACGCTCACCGCCGTCACCGGCCACTGGTGGCCGCTCGCCGCAATGCTTATCGGCTACTCGCTGATCACGCTCGTTTCCGCAGCAGTCGGTCCCGAGGTCCGCGGCCGTGACATGGTCCGCCTGGAGGACGCCGTATGAAAGCAGTGGTGGTCCACGGCGCCAACGACCTCCGCATCGACGAACGTCCCGAGCCGGTGGCCGGTCCCGGAGAAGTAGTGCTCGACGTCGAATGGGGCGGGATTTGCGGATCCGACCTTTCGTACTGGCGCCACGGAGCCTCCGGGACGGCGGCGCTGAAGTCACCGCTGGTCCTGGGCCACGAGGTGGCGGGACGGATCGCCCAGCTTGGCGCCGGCGTCGAGAACCTGGAAATCGGCCAGCCGGTCACGGTGCACCCGGCCGAACTGGTGGGCGACGGCGTCATGCCCGGCCGCCTCAGCGGAAGGACCAACCTTTACCCGCAGATCCGCTACTTCGGCTCAGCGGCGTTCGATCCGCACACGGACGGCGGCTTCAGCGAGCGGAAGGTTGCCAAGGCATTCCAGGTCCGCCCGCTTCCCGACGGGGTGGACACCCTCCGCGGGGCGCTGGCCGAACCGCTGGCGGTTGCCATGCACGCGGTCAGCCGGGCAGGAAACCTCGAAGGCCGGGACATCCTGGTCAACGGCGCCGGGCCGATCGGGTCGCTCGTAATCGCGGCGGCCAAGTACGCCGGGGCCAGGCACATCATCGCCACGGACATCAACGACGCTTCGCTGCGGATCGCCAAGGCGATGGGCGCCGACGACGTCCTGAACGTCTCCGGCAACGCCCTTCCGGCCGATGTGGAGCTCGTGTTCGAGGCCACCGGAATCCCGGCGGTGCTGGGCGGAGTCCTCCGCGCCACCGCCCGCGGCGGCACCATCGTGCAGGTGGGCAACCTGCCTGGAACGGCCGCCGCCGCTGCCCTGGGGGACCTGGTCACCCGGGAAATCACGTGGATCGGCTCCTACCGGTTCGTTGACGAGATCACTGACGCCCTGCACGCCATGGCGAACGGCCTGGACGTCTCCCCGGTCATCACTCACAAGTTCGGCATTGATGACGCCGCCGAAGCCATGCGGACCGCGGTGGATCCTGCCGCGGACAGCAGCAAGGTCATGCTCCGCCTCAGCGGATCCTGACCCCCGGCCCAACTGAGTAGCAGTAGATGCCGTTATGAGCCTTTCAAAGCGACATCTGCTGCGACCTACATTGACCAACCACCCTGAATTGAAGGACCACCAGTGAAGATCACCGACGCACGGGTTGTGGTTTCGTCGCCCGGACGGAATTACGTGACGCTCGTTATTGAAACCGAGGACGGCATCACCGGCATCGGCGATGCGACCCTCAACGGCCGCGAACTGGCGGTCGCCTCCTACCTCAGCGAGCACCTCTGCCCGCTGCTGATTGGCCGCGACGCCCGCCGCATCGAGGACGCCTGGCAGTACTTCTACAAGGGGGCTTACTGGCGCCGCGGCCCGGTGACCATGACGGCCATCGCGGCCATCGACGTCGCCCTCTGGGACATCAAGGGCAAGGCCGCCGGGATGCCGGTGTACGAGCTGCTGGGCGGTGCCGCCCGTGAGGGCGTGATGGTCTACGGCCACGCCAGCGGGTCAACGCTGGAGGACCTCAGCAAGGACTTCCAGCACCATCTGGACCTCGGCTACAAGGCCATCCGGGCCCAGGCCGCCGTGCCGGGGCTGGACAAGACCTACGGCATCGCCCCGGTGGACGGAAAGCTGTACGAACCCGCCAGCGGCAACGTCCCGCAGGAAGACACCTGGGAAACCACGTCCTACCTGGACTTCGCACCCAAGATGATGGCCCACGTCCGCGAACAGTTCGGCTACGGCGTCCACGTCCTGCACGACGTCCACCACCGCCTGACCCCCATCGAAGCGGGCCGGCTGGGCGCCTCGCTGGAAGAGTACCGGCCGTTCTGGATCGAGGACCCGACGCCGGCCGAGGACCAGTCCGCGTTCCGCCTGATCCGCCAGCACACCACTACGCCCATCGCCGTGGGCGAGGTGTTCAACTCGATCTGGGACTGCCAGCAGCTGATCACCGAGCGGCTGATCGACTACATCCGCACCTCCGTTTCGCACGCCGGCGGCATCACGCACCTGCGCCGCATCTTCTCCCTCGCAGACCTCTACGGCGTCCGCTCCGGCTCGCACGGCGCCGGCGACCTCTCGCCGGTGTCCTTCGCCGCAGCCCTGCACGTGGACATGTCCATCCCCAACTTCGGGGTCCAGGAATACATGGGCCACCGCGACCCCGCCAACGAGGTTTTCAGCACCTCCTACACCTTCGCGGACGGCTACATGCACCCCGGGGACGCCCCCGGCCTCGGCGTAGAGTTCAACGAGGAAGCCGCCGCACGCTTCCCCTTCGACCCCAAATACCTGCCGGTGAACCGGCGCCTCGACGGATCGGTGCATGACTGGTGAACGGCATTTCCAACGCTTTCGATGTGGTGGTGATGGGGGAGATCCTCGTTGAGGTCGCCACCGACCAGCCGTTCGGCCACGGCGTTCCGGCGCAGCTGGGGATCTCCGGCGACGCCCTCAACGTCGCCGCCGCCGCAGCGTCGGCCGGTGCCACGGTGGGCCTGCTGGCAGTCCTCACCGATGACGACCTGGGCCAGGCCATCGCCGCCCGGATCGCCGAACTGGGCATCTCCACAGACCTCCTGGCATTCCGCAGGGGACAGCAGGGCGTCTACCTGGTGCACAGCGACCCCGACGGCGAACGCGAGTTCTCCTACGCCCGCACCGGCAGCGTCGGGTCCACACTGGGCCCGGACGACGTCGACCCCGCAGTCTTCGCAGCGGCAGGGGCCGTGGTGGCGGGCGGCATCGCCTGCGCCATTTCCGCGACGTCCCGCGCCGCCGTCGTGAAAGCCGCCTCGCTCGCGACGCGCTTCGTCTACGATCCCAACTACCGGCCCCGCCTCACCTCCGTGGAAAACGCGACGGCGGCACTCACCGAACTGGCGCCGCAGGCCTTCCTGGTCACGCCGTCCCACCCCGGCGAAACGGGTGCGCTGCTGGGGGTTTCCTCGGCGGAAGACGCCGCCGCAAGGCTCCGGGCTCTCGGCACCGGCAACGTGGCCGTCACCTGCGGGGCGAAGGGAGTCCAGCTCGAATCCGACGCCGTCTCGGCCTGGGTTCCGGCCATTCCGGCGCCCGCGGTGGTGGACCAGACCGGCGCCGGTGACGCGTTCGTGGGCACCCTGACCGCACGCCTTATTTTGGGCGATGACTTCCCGACGGCGGCGCGTTACGGCGCTGCCGCATCCTCCCTCGTGGTGGGCGGCAAGGGCGGCACGGGCCTCATTCCCACGTTCGAGCAGACCCGTGCGCATGCCGCCGGCAGCCTGGAAGGAACAGCACCATCGAACGCCTGAGCCTCACCGCCCTGGCAAGCACGGGCCACAAAGTTGCCCTGCAGCGGGACCAGCTGCAGCCAGGAATCGTCCACCTGGGACTCGGTGCCTTCGCCCGTGCCCACACCGCCGTCTTCACCGAGGACGCCATGCTCGCCGCCAACGATCCGCAGTGGGGGATCGTGGGGGTGACCCAGCGCTCGGACACCGTGGCACGGCAGCTCGCACCGCAGGATGGCCTCTTCACGGTGGCCGAACGCGGCGAGGGCGCCGCCCCGGCACGGATCGTCTCCAGCATCGTCGAAGCCATCTCCGGGCGGGACAACCCGGAACTGGTGGTGGACCGGATCGGCGCTGCGGCCACGAAAATCGTCACGCTCACCATCACCGAAAAGGGCTATCGGTTCGATGCCCGGACCCGCACCCTGGACCTGGACGACCCCGAAATCCAGGCCGACCTCGCCGGAAGGCCGCCGCGCACCGCCGTCGGCCAAATCACGCGGGGGCTGCAGCAGCGGGCCCGCACCGGCGCCGGACCCATCACCGTGGTGTCCTGCGACAACCTGCCCGGGAACGGCGAACTGACCGGCACCCTGGTCCGGAACTTCGCCGAGGCCCTGCCCGCCCCGGAAAACGAAAACCTGTTGGTCTGGCTTGACGCCAACACCGCCTTCCCCTCCACCATGGTGGACCGCATGGTGCCCGCCACCACCGACGGCGACCTCGCCGCCGTCGGACACGAACTGGGCCTGCGAGATGACGCCGCTGTGGTGGCCGAGCCGTTCAGGCAGTGGGTCATCGAGGACACCTTCGCCGCCGGCCGGCCCCGCTGGGAGGACGCCGGGGCCCTCTTCAGCACCGACGTCGCCGCGTGGGAATCCGCCAAGCTGCGGCTGCTGAACGCCAGCCACTCGATGCTGGCCTACCTCGGCCTGGCCGCGGGCAAGGAAACCATCGCCGACGCCGTGGGCGTGGACGCGTTCCGCAAGGCCGTCCGGCGCATGATGCTGGAGGAAGCCCTGCCCAGCATCACCCTTCCCGACGGGCTGGACGGCGGACAGTACTGCGACGAGGTGCTCCGCCGGTTCGCCAACCCCGCCCTCGGCCACACCACCGCGAAGGTGGGCAGCGACGGATCGCAGAAGGTGGGGCTCCGGCTGCTGACCACCGTCCGGGGAACGCTCGACGCCGGCCGCGAACCGAAGTGGGCCGCCCTCGCCGTCGCCGCCTGGATGCACCACGTGGCCACCACCCCGGAAACGGACCTGAACGATCCGCTGGCGAAGGAACTGCACGCGGCCCTTCCCGCGAGCGAATCCCGCACGGCGGACACCGTGGTGCCGGCCCTGCTCGGATTCCGGCCCGTCGTCGAGCCCGCACTGGCCGGGGACGAACAATTCCGGGACCTTCTCCTGCGCTGGTACCGCATCATCGACAACAGCAAGGCTTCCAACAACGGGCTGGAAGGCCTGGGAAATGAGATCAACCATGGCTGACGCATCCGGCGTCCTCGGCGTTTCACCGGTCATCCCGGTGGTCACCATCGACGATCCCCAGGACGCCGTGCCCCTGGCCCGCGCGCTGGTGGACGGCGGCGTGAAGATCATCGAGCTCACCCTCCGGACCGCGTCGGCACTCACCTCGCTGAAGCTGATCGCCGAGGAAGTGCCGGAGATCCTGGTGGGTGCCGGCACCATCCTCACCCCTCAGCAGGCCGGCGACGCCGTGGCCGCAGGTGCCCAGTTCCTGGTCAGCCCCGGGGTCACCTCCGCCCTGCTCACCTCGATGCTGCGACTGGACGTCCCGGTGCTGCCCGGGGTGGCGACGGTGGGTGAGGTCCTGGCCGTCCTGGAACAGGGGCTGGACACGATGAAGTTCTTCCCTGCGGGCCCCGCCGGGGGCCCGAAATACCTCGCGGCCATCGGCGCGCCCGTGCCGCACGTGCAGTTCTGCCCCACCGGCGGCATCAGCCTGGCCACCGCACCGGACTACCTGAAGCTGCCCAACGTGGCCTGTGTGGGTGGCTCATGGCTGACCCCGGCAGACGCCGTGGCGGCCAAGGACTGGGCCCGCATCACCACCCTGGCGGGCGGAGCAGCAGCCCTCGCCCGCTAACCCCCAAAAAACTAGGTAGCAGTTGATGTCGTTCTGAGCCCTCAAAACGACATCAACTGCGACCTAGTTGGGGGGGGAGGGTCGGGGGTCAGCCGTTGGCGTCCGCCCGCACCTGGGCTTTGTCGTGCTCGTCGTGGGCCTTGCGGATCAGGGCCAGGAACTCGGTTTCGTTCCGAACCAGGCGCTTGTACTTCTCCGGGAGCTTGCGGATCTGGTCCTCCTCGCGGACCATTTTGGCGAAGATCTTGTCCCGCTCCGCCATGTCCGTTTCGTAGTTCAGGTCTACGTACTCGGTGGCGTGCCGCCGCGCTCCGGAGACGGCGTTCTTGGCCTTGCCCTTGGGGCTGAAGATGGACGCCAGGATGGTGAGTACCAGCACGCCGAGGATCACGCTGAGCGACAATCCGGTGCTGACCTCCACCACGTTGACGTGCTCGCCGTCGTTGATGAACGGCAGGGTGTTTTCGTGCAGGGCGTGCAGGATGAGCTTGACGCCGATGAAGCCAAGGATCACGGCCAGGCCATAGGAGAGGAAGATCAGGCGGTCCAGCAGCCCGTCGATCAGGAAGAACAGCTGCCGCAGGCCCATCAGCGAGAATGCGGTGGCGGTGAAGACGATGAACACGTTCTGGGTCAGGCCGAAGATCGCCGGGATCGAGTCGAGGGCGAACAGGACGTCGGTGCCGCCGATCGCCACCATCACCAGCAGCATGGGCGTCAGGACCCGCTTGCCGTTCTCCATAGTGAAGAGTTTGTCGCCGTCGTAATGCTCGGACGCCGGCAGGAACTTCTTGGCCAGCCGGACCACGAAACTTTCAGAGTCGTCGTCGTGGTTGTCAGGCTTGAGCAGGTTACCTGCCGTGATCAGCAGGATCAGCCCGAAGATGTAAAAGACCCACGCGAAGCTGTTGATCAGTGCTGCGCCCAGGAAGATAAAGGCCGTGCGGGCAATCAGTGAGAAGACGATGCCGAACAGCAGCACCTTCTGCTGGTCCGCCCGGGGCACCTTGAAGCTGGCCATGATGATCAGGAACACGAACAGGTTGTCCACGGACAGGGCCTTCTCCGTGACGTATCCGGCGAAGTACTCGGTACCCATGGTGGGCCCGCCGAAGAGCAGCACCCCCAGCCCGAACAGCAGCGCGATGCCCACGTAGATCGCCGACCAGATGGACGATTCCTTCAGCGTGGGGGTGTGCGCCTTGCGGACGTGGAAGAAGAAGTCGAAGGCCAGCAGCCCCACGATTCCCGCGATGGTCAGGGTCCAGACATAAAAAGGAACTTCCACGCGGCGGCCTTTCGTTGGAACGTGTCCCTGAAGCTTACTAAGCAGGCTTCAGGAGTTTATGCTCCAGCACGGCCGAACGCGACAGGGTTTTGTAGCCCTCCTGCTCGAACAGCACGGTGATCACGTCGTCCTCGTGCCGCATCACCAGGCCCTGGCCCCACTCCTTATGGACCACTGCGGACTGGAGCGGGAACGGATCGTCGGCCGCCGCGGGACCCGGCCCGCCGCCGTCGTACTTCTTCTTCCCCTTCTTGCCGCCCTGGTTTCCGGAGCCGGGCCCATCGGACTCGTCCGGCCGGCGTGCGGCCTCGGCGCAGGCGTCGCAGTTGTTGCACGGCGCCGGCAGGTCCTCGCCGAAGTAGTTCAGCAGGAACTGGCGCCGGCATCCGTCCGTTTCGGCGTAGGCCCGCATCATGGTCAGGCGGGACTGCTCCACGCGCTGCCGGGCTTCGGCGCGTTCGACGGCGGCCGCCGCCAACGCGGGCAGCTTGGCTTTGGCGGCGAGGCGTATCCCGCGCTTACAAGTGGTGACCGAGCCCGCCTCCTCGAGTTGGTTCACCAGACCCGTGACCCGCCGGGTCGGGAACCCGGTCAGCTCCGCCAGGGACGATCCGGGCACGGGCGCGCCGGCATCCTTGAGGACCTTCAGTACCCTGAGCAGCTTCTCCGGATCCGGGGTGCTGGTGCTGAAGAACTTCCGCAGGCCCAGGTCCTCGGAACGGTAGTGCAGCACCGCGGTGGCAGGTTTGCCGTCCCGGCCCCCACGGCCGATCTCCTGGTAGTACGCATCCAGGGACTCCGGGATATCTGCGTGCACCACGAAACGGACGGCGGGTTTGTCGATGCCCATGCCGAAAGCAGTGGTGGCCACCACCACGTCCAGTCCGTCCGCCAGGAAAAGTTCGTGGATGCGCTCCCGTTCCGCGGCGGCCAAACCGGCGTGATAGGCCTCCGCCCGGAGGCCTTCCGCGGCGAGCTTGGCGGCGTACTTTTCGGTGTCCTTGCGGGTGGCGGCGTACACCAGGCCCTGTCCGTCGCGGGCCAGTGCGGCCACCTGGTGGAGGACGGCGCTGCGCTTGTCCTTGTCCTCATGGTGGCGGACCACGTCCAGGCTGATGTTGGGGCGGTCAAAGCCGTGGACCAGCACCAGCGGGTCCTTCATGCCCAGCCGCTCAACGACTTCGTCCCGCACCGGGGGAGAAGCGGTGGCAGTCAGGGCCGCCGCGGGCGGGTTGCCCAGCCGTTCCCGGACGGCGCCCAGGCCCAGGTAGTCGGGCCGGAAGTCGTGGCCCCAGGAGGAGACACAGTGGGCCTCGTCCACCACGAACAGCGAGACCCCCATGCGGGCCAGGCGCTCTACCGTGGCGTCCTTGGCCAGTTGCTCCGGCGCCAGGTAGAGGAACGCTGCCGTCCCGGACTCGGCGGACTGCCACGCGGCCTCCACTTCGGCGTCGCTGTGGGATGAGTTGATGGCGACGGCGGCGTCCCCGCCGAGGTCCGCGGCCAGGCCGTCCAGCTGGTCCTCCTGCAGGGCGATCAGCGGTGAGACCACGACGGCGGGACGTCCCGTTGCGCTGTGCAGGTACTGGGCCGCCACCTGGTAGATGGCGGATTTGCCGTAGCCGGTGGGCATGACGGCCAGGACATCGCGGCCGTTAACGAGCGCGGACATTCCGGCAAGCTGGCCGTCCCGAAGGTCCGGGAGGGAAAAAGTGGATGCCGCGAGGGCGGCGAGGGCGTGCTGGTCTGGCATGGTGCTTCTCCGCGTTGAGGTGCCAGGCCGCTTGCTTCAGCCGTACAACCCACCCTAACGCCGGCCCGGTGCCGCCGCAGGCCGTGCCCTTGACTTCCGCGGATGGCTGAACAACTGTGGAAAGAGAGGAAACTGCCGAAGCAGCCGGTGGTTTCCCGGACCCGGCGAGGACGCAAGGAGAACGCATCGTGGTGCGCGAGAACCCCAAGGTTGAAGAGCCCGACGAATCCCAGCTCGAGGTCACCGGGCATCCCAAGGCCTGGGCTGCCGGTGTTCCGGGTGTTTACCACTCGATGAAGCCGGCGCTGGAGCACATGGGCGTGGACAGGACCCGGAAGACGCTGCTGGCGCTGAACCAGAAGGACGGGTTCGACTGCATGAGCTGCGCCTGGCCGGACCCGGGCCACCGCAAGACGTTCGAGTTCTGCGAGAACGGGGCCAAGGCCGTCACCTGGGAAGCAACCCCGGTGCTGGTCGGCAGGGACTTCTGGGCCGAACACCCTGTCAGCGAGCTGCGGCAGCGGTCCGAGTACTGGCTGGGAATGCAGGGCCGCCTGACCGAGCCGGTATACAAGCCGGCGGGGGAGGACCACTACCGACCGGTCAGCTGGGAGCAGGCGTTCGGCATCCTGGCGGACAAGCTGAAGTCGCTGCGCGATCCCAACCAGGCCACCTTCTACACCAGCGGCAGAACCTCCAACGAGGCCGCGTTCCTGTACCAGCTGTTCATCAGGGCTTTCGGCACCAACAACCTTCCCGACTGTTCCAACATGTGCCACGAGTCCTCTGGCTGGGGCATGGGCCAGACCATCGGCGTGGGCAAGGCAACTGTCTCCTACAACGACTTCGAAAAAGCCGACCTGATCATCATCATGGGCCAGAACCCTGGCACCAACCATCCGCGCATGCTCACCGCGCTGGAGGAAGCCAAAGAGGCCGGCTGCAAGATCGTGGCCGTCAATCCGCTGCCCGAAGCGGGGCTGATGCGCTACAAGAACCCGCAAAAGGTGAAGGGCATCATCGGCCACGGCACGGATTTGGCAGACCAGTTCCTGCAGGTGCGGATCGGCGGGGACATGGCGCTGCTGCAGGCAGTCTCCAAACGGGTGCTCGACGCCGAGGCCGCCAACCCGGGCAAGGTCCTGGACCACGCCTTCCTCGAGGAGCACTGCGAAGGGCTCGAGGAGCTACGGGCGCACCTGGCGCACCTCGACGACGGCGCCGTCCTGGCGGCCACCGGCCTGCGCACCGAGGAAATCGACGAACTCGCCGCCCGCTACCTCGCAGCGGACCGCGTGATCATCACCTGGGCCATGGGCATCACGCAGCAGAAAAAGGGCGTGGCCACCATCAAGGAGATCATCAACCTGCTCCTGCTGCGCGGCAATATCGGCAAGCCGGGCGCCGGGGCGTCCCCCATCCGCGGCCACAGCAATGTCCAGGGCGACCGCACCATGGGTATCTGGGAGCAGATGCCGCCCGCGTTCCTTGACGCGCTGGGCCAGGAGTTCGCGTTCGAGCCGCCGCGGGAGCACGGCCTGGACGCCGTCCAGACCGTCCGCGGAATGCGCGACGGCGGGATCAAGGTTTTCGTGGGCCTCGGCGGCAACTTCGTGGGAGCCATTTCGGACACCGCGGTGGCCGAGGAAGCCATGGAGAACACCGAGCTTTCGGTCCAGATTTCCACCAAGCTCAACCACTCGCACGCGGTCACCGGTGCCGAGGCGCTGATCCTGCCCACGATGGGCCGGACGGAGATCGACCGGCAGGAAACCGGGCCGCAGTTCGTGTCTGTGGAGGATACGGTCTGCGCTGTGCACGCTTCCCACGGCACTGTGGAACCGGTGGCCCCGGGCCTGCTGTCCGAAGTGGCGATCATCTGCCGCCTGGCCGCCGCCGTGGTGCAGGACCGGAGCTCCGCGGACTGGGCAGGATTCGAGAAAAACTACGACCTCATCCGTGACCACATCTCCCGTGTGGTCAACGGCTGCGAGGACTACAACCGCAAGATCCGGCAGGACGGCGGCTTCGTCCTGCCCAACGGCCCGCGCGATTCCCGGACCTTCCACACCCCCACCGGCAAGGCCATGCTCACGGTCAACGAACTCGAACACGTGGACCGGCCCGAGGGCACGCTGATCCTGCAGAGCATGCGCTCGCACGACCAGTTCAACACCACCATCTACGGCAACGACGACCGCTACCGGGGGATCAGGAAGGGCCGCGAGGTGGTGTTCGTGAACCCGGTGGACCTTGCCGAGCTGGGCTTCGAGGACGGCCAGCGCGTGGACATCCACGGTGTTTACACGGACAACGTGGACAGGGTGCTCAGGAACTACCGGATTGTCTCCTACCCGTCCGCCAGGGGCTGCGCTGCCGCCTACTACCCCGAGGCGAACGTCCTGGTGCCGCTGGACAGCGTGGCAGAGGGCAGCCAGACGCCGGCATCAAAGGCCGTTATCGTGCGCCTCGAGCTGGCAGCCGTGCTGGAAGAGGAACCCACCGCCGGAGGCTAACCCCGTCCGGTGCGTGACAGGCCCTGGCTGCATGGTCGGCACCTGGCCGCACGGACGGCGGTGGCCCGCACGAAGGGTGCGGGCCAACACCTGTTGTGCGGGCCAGGGCCGTTTCTGCGGCTACTGGGCTGTGTCGGCCCAGCCCTTGCTGGCCGGGCCGCCGTCGTGCCCGTCATCGCACAGCTGGAATGCCACCCTTGCGGCCTTCTCAACCGCGGCTGCCGCGGCGTCCTTGTTGCCCGCGCTGCCGGTTCCGGCGTGCAGCCCGGCGGCGTAGCCCACCATGAATGTGGTGACCGGGGCGGCGGCATGGATCACCGACTCCGCGGATTTCCGGGCCAGGTCCAGGAGGAGCTCCTGGTCTACCTTGAGGTCGAGGATCTGCAGTGCCTGTGCCAGCCGGTGGCTCCACTGGTCCAGGACCTGCGCCTCGTCGTCGTTGACTGCCATGGTTCTCCTTGCGTCAGTTATCGATGGTGGACATGTTGGGGTAGCGGGCGCCCGCCGTGGATCCTGCCGGTGCCAGCCGGTCCAGCAGGTCGAGGTCCTCCCGGCTGAGCTCCACGTCGACGGCGCCCAGGTTCTCGCGCAGCCGCTCGCGTTTCTTCGTTCCGGGAATCGGCACGATGTGCTCACCCTGCGCCAGCAGCCAGGCGAGAGCCAGCTGCCCGGGTGTGCACTGCTTGCCTTCGGCGAGTTCCCTGACGCGGTCCACCAGTTCAAGGTTCTTGGTGAAGTTTTCGCCCTGGAACCGTGGGGAGTGCCTGCGGAAATCGTCCGCTGCGAAATCCTCCTCGCTGCGGATCTGTCCGGTCAGGAAGCCGCGGCCCAGCGGGCTGTAGGGGACGAAGCCAATCCCGAGCTCCTCGAGGACCGGGAACACCTTGGTTTCCGGCTCGCGTTCCCACAGGGAGTACTCGGTCTGCAGGGCCGTGATCGGGTGCACGGCGTGGGCCTTGCGGATGGTGTCCGCGGACGCTTCGGAGAGGCCCAGGTGGCGTACCTTCCCGGCCTGCACCAGCTCCGCCATGGCACCCACGGTCTCCTCGATGGGGACTGTCTTGTCCACCCGGTGCTGGTAGTAGAGGTCGATGTGGTCCACGCCCAGCCGCTCCAGGCTGGCGTCGCAGGCACGCCGCACGTAGTCCGGGTGGCCGTTGATGCCAACCCAGGAACCGTCCTCGCGGCGTTCGTTGCCGAACTTGGTGGCGATCACCACGGCGTCGCGCCGGCCGGCGACGGCCCGGCCAACCAGCCGTTCGTTGGTGAAGGGGCCGTACATGTCCGCCGTGTCCAGCAGGGTGCCGCCTGCGTCCAGGAATTCGTGGATGGTGGCGACGGACTCCTGCTCGTCACCCTCGCCGTAAAACTCGCTCATGCCCATGCAGCCAAGGCCCAGGGCAGAGACGCTCAATGATCCGATGGTACGGGTCTTCATTCGGTTCTCCTCAGCGGTAGAACTGCTCCGCACCCACCACCACGGGGGTGCAAAAGCCTTTGGGTGCAGCGTACGCCCCACTGGCAAGTCCCCTGAAGTGTGCCGTCCTAAACATGGGGTGCGCACCCCTAGACCAGTCCAGCGGGCCTGCCTAGACTGGGCGGACCCCCACCCAGGAACCCGCAGCGACTGGCACTTCCGGCAAGAAAGAACGTCCCGGCACGAACGTTCCGGCACGGCCAGCACCATCCGGGAGCGCACGATTTTCGGTCGGGCCGGGTCCCGCCTGCGGGGGTGCATCACCTATCCAACCATCACGGCCGCCGTACCCGGCAGGCCTGACAACAGGAGAACAGATGACAGGGAACAAAGCCGTTGCCTACAAGGAACCCGGCAAGGTCGAGGTAATCGATGTTGACTATCCCACCTTTGAACTGAAGGACGGCCCGGGCGTCAACCCGGCCAACGTGGGACGCACGGTCAACCACGGGGTGATCCTCAAGACCGTGGCCACCAATATCTGCGGCTCGGACCAGCACATGGTGCGCGGCCGCACCACAGCACCGCCGGACCTGGTGCTGGGCCACGAAATCACCGGTGAAGTGGTGGAGGTGGGCCGCGACGTCGAGTTCATCAAGGTGGGCGACATCTGTTCCGTGCCGTTCAACATCGCCTGCGGGAGGTGCCGGAACTGCAAGGAGCGGAAGACCGGAATTTGCCTGAATGTGAACCCTGACCGCCCCGGCAGTGCCTACGGCTACGTGGACATGGGCGGCTGGGTGGGCGGCCAGGCCAACTACGTCCTGGTGCCCTACGCGGACTGGAACCTGCTCAAGTTCCCGGACCGGGACCAGGCCCTGGAAAAGATGCTGGACCTGACCATGCTGTCGGACATCTTCCCCACGGGGTTCCACGGTGCCGTGACCGCCGGGGTGGGCGTCGGCTCCACGGTGTACGTGGCGGGTGCCGGGCCTGTTGGCCTCGCAGCGGCAACCAGTGCGCACCTGCTGGGCGCCGCCGTCGTGATTGTGGGCGACATGAACGCCGACCGCCTGGCCCAGGCCAAGAGCTTCGGCTGCGAGACGGTGGACCTGAGCAAGGGCGGCCCGGCCGAGCAGATCGAACAGATCCTGGGTGTCCCGGAGGTGGACTGCGGCGTGGACGCCGTAGGCTTCGAAGCGCGCGGGCACGGCAGCAACGCCTCGGAAGCGCCTGCCACCGTGCTGAACTCGCTGATGGAAATCACCGCTGCCGGCGGCGCCCTGGGCATCCCAGGGCTCTACGTCACCGGTGACCCGGGCGGCATCGACGAGGCCGCCAAGAAGGGCGCACTGAGCCTGAGCCTCGGCACCGGCTGGGCCAAATCGCTGAGCTTCACCACCGGGCAGTGTCCGGTCATGAAGTACAACCGGCAACTGATGATGGCCATCCTGCACGACAGGGTGAGCATCGCCAAGAACGTCAACGCCAAGGCCATCCCGCTGGAAGAAGCACCCAAGGGCTACGCCGAATTCGACGCCGGCGCTGCCACCAAGTACGTCCTCAACCCGAACGGCTACCTCAGCTAGGAAGGAGGTTCCCGATGGCGGGCGGGCGGCCCCTGCGGCCGGCCGCCCGCCGCATGCGGAAATAAGGCCACCCTGTTGCGGGTTACGCTTCACAGGTCTTGAACTGCAATGAAGGAGATCCCCTTGAGCGACATCACCGTCCGCCACAATCCCGAGCGCGAACGCTTCGAAATCCTCGTGGCCGGCCACGTCATCGGCAAAGCCGTATACAAGGAGTACGACGGCGGGGCCTCGCCGCAGCGGATTTTCTACCACACGGTGATCAACGAGGAATACGGCGGCCAGGGCCTTGCCGGCAGGCTCGCCACCGTGGCGCTGGATGAGACGGCCGAAGCCGGGATCGGCATCGTTCCGGTGTGCCCGTTCATCAAGAAGTTCATCGGCAAGCACCCGGAGTACGTCGGCAACGCCGTCGCTGTTGCCCCGGCCCACCTGGAATTCCTGGACAACGCCCTGTCCGCCCGGACCCGGGGCTGACGGTCCTCGCACCGGTTTTCGACGCAGGACGCCGTCCTCGACGCGCTGGTTCGTTGACGCACCCTGTATCTGCGGTGCACCGGCGAACATGCGCCTCGGGGACGGTTTTGCGTATGGGGGGTGCTGCGAATCGCGCGGGCGCCTCCCGGTGCAGCAGACTGTTACCGTGAGCAACAACCCCCGGACTGCCCTGGCCGTGGCCGGCCTCAGCCTGGGCACGGCATTGAACCCGCTGAACTCCTCGATGATCGCTGTAGCACTGGTGGTGCTGCGGGGCGACTTCGGACTGGACGTCGCCGCTGTCACCTGGGTGGTCACGTCCTTCTACCTCGCCTCCGCCGCGGGGCAGCCGGTCATGGGCAGGCTGGCGGACCGGTTCGGGCCGCGCCGGATGTTCATGTTGGGCATGGCACTCGTGGCCGTCACTTGTGCGGTGGCGCCGCTGGCACCCAACTTTGCGCTGCTGTGCGTGGCCCGGGCCGTGATGGCGCTGGGTACCGCCACCGCCTATCCCAGCGCCGTGGTGATGGTGGGGGCCATCGCGCACCGGGCGAAAGTGGAGTCAGCCCGGCCGCTGGGCCGGTTGCAGATGGCGAACACGTCCGCCGCCGCCGTGGGTCCCGTCATCGGCGGCCTGCTGGTGAGCCTGGTGGGCTGGGAGGCGCTGTTCCTGATCAACGTGCCCCTCGCCCTGGCGGCATTGCTGATCGTGAAACAGGCAGCCCCGAGAGACGAGGCACGGGAACGCGGCAGCCTGGCCGAACTTCTCCGCGACTCGGACATCCCCGGCATCCTGGCGTTCGTCGGTGCGCTGCTGCTGGTGATGATGGCTGCGCTGAACGTGGCGCCCGGCTACCGCTGGTGGATGCTGGCGGCCGGAACCGGCATTGCTGCCCTGTTCGCATGGCGGGAACTGCGCTTTGCCCGGCCGTTCCTGGACCTTAGGCTGCTGGGCCGCAACAGGCCGCTGCTGCTGGTCTACCTGGCCTTCGCCGTGTTCAGCAGTGTCTACTACTTCGTCTTCTTTGGCCTGCCCCAGCTGCTGCAGGAATCCGGCGGGTACGATCCCGGCGTGGTGGGCCTGCTGATGCTCCCGCTCGCGGCCATGTCAGTGGTGGCCACCCCGTGGGCTGTGAAGGCCATGGGTCGGTTTGGCGTCCGGCGGGTGCTGCTGGCCGGCGTCCTGCTCCTGACCGTGGCGGCTGCCCTGATGTGGCTGCTGACCGGAACCCTGGCCATCCCGCTGGTGGTGGTGATGACCGCTCTGATGGGCATCCCGTACGGCACCGTCAGCATCGCCACGAACCAGGGCATGTTCGTTTCCACCCGGCCGCAGGACCGTGGTGTGGCCGCCGGCATCTACCAGACCTGCAGGTACGTGGGCGCGATTACCGCCACGGTGATGATCGGCGTCTTCGCCTCAGGAGGGGTGCACCAGGACAGCTGGGCCCGGATGGTGGTGGCCATGCTGGTGCTGTGCGCCGCCACCTTCGGCGTGAGCCTGTTCTGGCGGCAGCGGAGCGCATAGCCTGTCCTGATGGGACACATGATGACCATCGGGAACGCCGAAACCTCCGTCCAGGCCTACGTCAGCGAACCGGCCGCCGGCCGATTCCAGGAAAAGCCGAAGGGTGGGCTGCTGCTGATCTCCGAGATCTGGGGCATGGTGGACCACATCAAGGACGTGGCGGACAGGTTCGCCGCTGAGGGCTACCTGGTGCTGGCCCCTGACCTGCTGACGGACATCGGCATGACGCCGGACGTGGCCGCGGAAGTCCTCACCGGCCTCGCCGATCCGGATCCGGAGCAACGCAGCAAGATCCAGCCGAGGCTCCGCGAGATCACCTCCCCGCTGCACTCGCCTGAGTTCGCGGACAAGGCGGTGGCTGCCCTCCAGGCCTGCTTCGACCACCTCGAGGGGGTGCCCGCACTGGCCGGACGGGTGGCGGTGGCGGGCTTCTGTTTCGGCGGAACCTACAGCTTCACCCTCGCCACCAAGGAGCCGCGCCTGCGTGCCGCCGTGCCCTTCTACGGCACGTGTGACTTCAGCGAGGAGGAACTCGGCCGGATCAATTGCCCCGTCCTGGCCTTCTACGGCGAGGAAGACAAGGCGCTGGTGGACAAGCTGCCGCTGGTCAAGGCCAGGATGTTCGGTGCCGGGGTGGACTTCGAAGCGGTGGTGTACCCGGGCACAGGCCATGCTTTCTTCAACGACAGCACCCCTATCCGGTACGACGCCGATGCCGCCACCGACTCCTGGAAACGCACCCTGGCGTTCCTGGAGCAGAGCCTTAATCAGTAGGGGTTCCCCGGCCGTTTGAGCTGCGCCGTTTCAGTTGCGGCGCCCTCAGTCGCGGCGGAGCCACACCGTGTTGTCCGGCTGCAGCCAGCCGGCCTCCGCCAGCGGGAAGGCGCTGAAGAGTACGACGCCGGCGGGCAGCTTCACCGGGCTGCTCCCCATGGCGACGGCCACAAGGAAGCCGGGGCTGCGTTCGCAGAGCAGGAGGTTCCCGTCCTGCACGTGCCAGGTGCCGCCGTCGTCCGCTGTGAAGGTGCCGTCCTCCCACAACTGGCGGCGCACAGCGATCGCCCGCGTGGCCAGCGCGAGCATCGAGCCCGGGTCCCGCTGCTGCAGCTCGATGGCGTGGCGTCCCCAGTCCTCCGGAACGGGAAGCCAGGGGTCTGCGGGACGCTGCGGATCCCGGGACGGCAGCGAAAAGCCGTGGGCACGCGCCGGGTCCGTGGTCCAGGGGAGGGGGACCCGGGTGCCGTCGCGGGTGATGCCGCCGCGCGCCCACATCGGGTCAACGCGGGCTTCAGCGGGGACGTCCACCTCGGGGAGCCCGAGTTCCTGGCCCTGGTACAGGTAGGCCGAACCCGGCAGGCCGAGCAGCGCCACCAGCGCCGCGCGTGCCCGGCGTCCGCCAGCCTCACCGCCGCCGAAGCGGGTGGCGGAACGGACGATGTCGTGGTTTTCAAGGGCCCAGGTGGGGGCCGCACCGTGCAGCTTCCGGGCTTCCTCAAGTTCGTTGCCCGCGGCCGCCCACGCCGCCGGGTCCCAGCCCAGCTTCACGAACGCGAAAGCGAAGGCCTGGTGCATTTCGTCGCTGCGCGTGTACCGGGCTGCGCGGGCAGGCTCGAGGTTCACCTCGCCCACCAGCAGGCGGTGCGGCTGGTACTTTTCCGCCAGCCGCCGCCACCGCCGGTACACCTCGTGCACATCCTCCTGGTCCGAGACCAGCGGGTTGGCGCGCAGCCCGTCCACCACTGCATGCGCGGAGGGGGCGTCCGGCAGGCCATCGGCTTTGAACAGTCCGTGCGCGACGTCGATCCGGAGGCCGTCCACGCCCTTGTCGAACCAGAAACGCAGGACGTTTTCGAAGTAGTCGCCCACCGCCGGGTTCCGCCAGTTCCAGTCCGGCTGGCCGGCCGAAAACAGGTGCAGGTACCACTCGGTGTCGGTTCCGGAGCCCGGGTTGGCCCGGGTCCAGGCCCGGCCGCCGAAGACGCTCTGCCAGTTGTTGGGCGGCAGGTCGCTGGGCGAATAGGGGGACGAGCTGCGGCCCTCGACGAAGTGGAACATCTCCCGCTCCCGGCTTCCCGGCCCGGCGGCGAGGGCCTGCTGGAACAGCGGGTGCTCGGAGGAGCAGTGGTTGGGGACCACGTCGAGCAGCACTCTCAGGCCCAGGGCGTGGGCCTGATCGAGCAGTGCATCGAAGTCCGCCATCGTGCCGAACAGCGGGTCCACGCCGCAGTAGTCGCTGACGTCGTAGCCCTGGTCCACCTGCGGGGACGGCTGGAAGGGGGTCAGCCAGATCCCGTCCACGCCCAGCGCGGCAATGTAGGGCAGCTTGCCGAGCAGCCCGGGGAGGTCACCGACGCCGTCGCCGTTCCCGTCCGCGAAGGAGCGCGGGTACACCTGGTAGATGACGGCGGACTGCCACCACTGCGCTGACGGGCTTTCGGGGTGGGCAAGGCTCACAGCCGGGCCGCCTTCCATGATCGGATGTTGGGGGATGAGGGGAGGTGCCGCTACAGCCAGGCCGTGACGAACCCGCCCCGCGACTGGTCGCCGGGCTGCGCGGACGACGACGGCTCCGCTCCGGCGTCGCGCGCGGTGCCTGAGGCGGGCCGGGCCGAGGTGCTTTCGGCCAGCGAGATGACCCTGCCGTACGCCGTGCACAGGTCCTGCACCGAGTGCTGGGCGCAGCGCCAGCCGGCGGCTTCCAGGACGGACACCGGGTCCGGGGGATCCGCGCGGGCCAGCAGCTCGCTCATGGGCAGGCCTGTCCTAAGGCTGAACTCCTGCAGCTGGGCATCGAGGTCGTCGGTTTTCGGCAGCGGCACGGCGCGCTCGATAACGGCCCGCGAACCCGGGGCCGAAAGCGCTGCCACCTCGCCCAGGACAGCCTGTTGCCCTGCGGCGTCGAGGTACGGCAGGAGGCCTTCCAGGACCCAGGTGGTGGACCGTCCGGGGTCGAATCCGGCGGACACGAGGTGGCGGCGCCATGGCTGCGAAAGGTCGGCGTCGAGGATGGTGCGGTCCGCGCCCGGTGTGGCGGCGAGCCCGGCAAGGACGCTGTCCTTGAAGTCCAGGACGTTGGCGCTGTCGATCTCGAAAATCCGGGCATCCGCCGGCCACTCCAGGCGGAATGCCCTGGTGTCGAGTCCGGCTCCCAGGATCACTGTCTGCGCCGTGGCGCCGTCCAGGAGGAAGTCGTCGATGAACCGCGTCCGCATGCCGATGTAGATGGATGCCAGCAGCAGCGGCTGCTGCAGGGGAGTGGCATCGGCGGGGCGGGCGGGCCACTGTACTGGCATGTCCACATGCGATCGGGCCGCCAGCACCAGGTCCGCCGCAAACGGATCCCACACCAGCCGGTCAGGCCGGGACGACTCAACGGCCCTGCCTGCCGCCACAGCGAGGGCCGTCAACGGGAGGCCGCGGTCCTGGAATCCCGAGCCCTCTGCATCCGCCACGGTGTGCCCTTTCGTCGGTGGTGGCACCATCGTTGCACGCAGGCACCGCGGCGGATGTGCCGGGGCGCCCCTGTCATCTCACAGCGGAAAACCCCGACCCGTACGAGCCGGCGAACGGGCACCCCCGCCGCGCGCCGCCGTCGTACGCACTAGCCGTTGGTTACGTGTACATGAGCGAGCCCGGCGTGGTGAGCTTCTCGCCGGTCTCCAGCCAGGTCTTCAGGCCGGAGAGGATCATCGGCCAGCCGCCGTAGAGCTGGTCGTTGGCGCCTTCGCGGAGGTCGCTGTGCGTGACGGTGAGGTGGCAGGAATCGCCCACCGGCTCGATCTCCCAGGTGACCTTGGAGGTCCCCTCGGCCTTGACGTCGTCGCCCCACAGCGCGCGCATGGTCTGCACCAGCCGGCGGGGCGGATCCACCTCCAGGTTTTCGCCTTCGCCCAGGATCTGGCCGGCCTTGGGGTTGCCCATCTCGAAGCGGCTGCCGGGGGTCCAGTCAGACTCCAGGGTGTTGCCGAACTGGTACTTGCTGCGGATGTCGCTGTCGGTAATGGCCTCCCAGAGCTTCTCCGGGGTGGTCTTGATGTAAATCTCGAAGATCTTTTCCATGGGACTTTCCAATCTGGATTTGAGGTCGCTGAGGGCAGCGGCCCATGGTTCTGCGTACTTGCTGACCCATCGGTCGTGGACCAGGCGGATGGGAACGGGGTTCAGGAAATGCAGCTTTTCCCGCCCGCGACGACGGGTGGCCACCAGGCCTGCGTCCTCGAGGATGCGGAGGTGCTTGGCGATCCCGAACCGGGTCATGCTGAACCTCGCCTCAAGCGCACTGAGGCTCTGGCCGTCCTCGCGGAACAGCTCATCGAGCAGGTCCCTGCGGGTGGGGTCGGAGAGTGCTTTGAAAACGTCGTCCATACACACGATGATAGGTGACCATATAGTCACCTATCAAGGGTTTGGACACCTTCGATTCGGAACGCTGTGCACTCCTGCCCAGTTAGGGGCCCAGCGGCAGGAAGAGTAGGGCCAGCAGGCCCGGAACCGTGGCGGCGAGGGTGCCCGGAACGCTTTCCCAGCGCTTGGGGTAGTGGCCCAGCAGATCGGCCAGCAGCATGGTGGGGGCCGTCAGCACCATGTTGAGGCAGCAGTAAACCACCAGCGTGTATCCCACCACCGGTTCGCCGATGTTCACGGCCACCAGTCCGGCCACCACGCCCAGGGCAATCACCAGGTTCTTGTACCCGGTGGGGATGGCCCACATCATCACGGCGGCCACGTTCTCCGGCGGTGTGCTCAGGAACTTCTGCGCCCATCTGCTCCGCCGGAGCAGGAAGCTCTCCACCGGAAAGACCCCCATGTAGATGACCGCCGCCAGCACGGCGAAAACCTGGGACATCATGTTCATGCCGGAAGGGTAGGCCCGCCCGGAAGCCGCAGGCCATCCCCGGAACAGGGGATTCCGTGCTGCGCTGGCGGGCCCGATACTGGACGTATGTGGGAGGAGCGCGCAGAGCGTGCCAGGCGGGACATCGCCACCCTGGCCATGGACGGACTGGACCTGGCCGCCCTCTACACCGCCGCCCTGGTGCTGGTGCGCAAAGCGGTGCCGTTCGACCAAGCCTGCTGGGCCGGCGTCGACCCCGAAACGATGGTGATGAACGCCGTCACCAACTGGCGGCCGTGGCCCGTCACCGACGAGTACGCAGCCCGGTTCGCGCAGTCCGAATACCAGGGGACCGAACCGAACACCTTCGCGCAGCTCATGCTCCGGCCGCACCCGGTGGCACGGATCTCGGATGCGCCGCGCAGCGAGGTGGCAGGCAGCATCCGGATCAACGAGTTGCTGCGTCCGCTGGGGCTGGTCCATGAACTGCGCGGGGCGTTCCGCATGGACCAGTCGTGCTGGGGCGTCGGCAGCCTGTTCCGCGAGGGTGCCGGGGATTTCAGCGACAGGGAGGTGGAGTTCCTTGCGGCGGTGACGGCTGCGCTCGCGGCCGCCACCCGCATTGCTGCCCGCTCGCACCACCGGCTGTGGCACCAGCCTGACGGACCGGTGATCGTCCTCGCCGGCGAACGCGGTGAGCTGCGCGCCGCCACCCCGGCCGCGGCAGTCTGGCTTCAGTCGTTGGAGGAAGCGGCCCCGGGCCAGTTCAGCATGGTGCTTTATGCGCTCGTGGCCCAGGCGAGGGCCGCAGCGGGCGGAACGGCAAGGGCCAGGATGCGCGACGTCGATTCCGGCTGGGTGATCCTGCAGGCCAGCCGCCTCATCGCCGGGGACGATCCCCAGCAGATGGTGGTGACCGTGGAACCGGCCACCACCCGGCAGCTGCTGGCCCTGCTCCTGTCCGCGTACGGGCTCACCCCGCGGGAACAGGAAGTCTGCCTGGAGCTCATGGCGGGCAGCGCTGGGGCTGACATCGCCAAGCACCTGTTCATCTCACCGCACACGGTCCACGATCACCTGAAGTCCATCTTCGACAAAGTGGGTGTAAACAGCCGCGGGGAACTTGTCGCCAGGTTGACAGCCACTGGGTAGCCTTGGCGCATGCAGAAGATATCGGTGGAAGCCCTGGCCCGCCAACAGCTCGAAGCGGCAATTGCATCCTCCAACGGCCGCGCCGCGGATACGGTCTACGGCGGCCACGAAAAGGTCCTCCGCCAGTCCGTCATGGCCCTAAAAGCCGGAACGCGGCTCAGCGAACACCAGAACCCCGGCGACGCCACAGTGTTCGTGATCCGCGGCTGTGTCCGGCTGGTGGCCGGTGGGGATTCCTGGCAGGGCAAGGCGGGGGACCTGTTGATCGTCCCGCCGGGCCTGCACAGCCTGGAGGCGGAGGAGGACTCCGCCTTCCTGTTCACGGTCGCCAAGTACCGCGACTGACCTCGAATTCACGGCTCACTGAGGGTTAGGCAGGATCCTGTACCTTGTCGGGCGCTGGCTTCACGGTGGTGTTCCGGGAGTCGGCCGCGGACGGGTGGACCGGGCGCGGCTCAAGCCAGGTCCGTTCCCGGGGTCCCGGCGGATAGGCGTGCTTCTTGCCCGCAATCGTGATCACCAGGGCGGCCAGTACCGGCAGCGCGGCTGCCACGGGCACCAGCATGGGACCGCCCGCCACCAGCGCGCCGGAACCGTACAGGGCGCCAACGGTGATGCCCAGCTGGATGGTCAGCACAGTCAGGCCGTTGGCCGCCTCACTGTACTCACCGCCGGCCCGGAGGATGGCGGACTGATTGTAAATGCCAATGGCCCCCAGGCCGGCTCCCCAGACGGTCATCAGCACCAGGGCCAGCGGAAGGTTGCCCACCGCCAGAGGCAACAGTGCCATCGAAACGGCGATGGCCGCCGTCGTGATCATCAGCGAACGCCGCGGCCGCGAATCCACGGTGAGCCCCGCGATCCAAATACCCAGCAGGCCGGACGCGCCGAGCACGGTGAGTGCCAGGCTGGTGGCGTACTCCGGAAGTGCGGCTTCGCGGATGAACGGGGCGATGTACGTAAACAGTGCGAAGTGCGCCAGGACCAGCAGCGGCCAGGCCGTGGCTACCGCCTTCACGCCGGGCTCGGCGATGGCGCGGCGGATGGACGGCCGGGCGGTATCGGAAATCCGCTGTACCCGCGGCAGCATGAAGAACGCCAGGACGGTAAGCAGCAGGCCGAATCCTGCAAGAACGAGGAACGCTGCCCGCCAGCCCAACAGCCCGCCCAGTGCCGTACCCACCGGCGCGCCGATGGCCAGGCCCAGGCTGTTTCCGCTGAAGACGATGGCCAGCGCCTTGCCCACCTGGTTCGCCGGAACCACCCGGGTCACGAACGGCGCCATGGTGGTCCACAGCAGGCCATGCGCCAGTCCGCCCACCATCCGGGCAATCATCGCGGTGGTGAAATCCGGGGAGAGCCCCACCCAGGCGTTGCTGGCCGCGAACGTCAGGACCAGCCCCACCAGCAGGGTGTGCCGGGGGATCCGTGCCAGCAGCCTCGCGACCGGCACCACTGTCACCACGATGACGGCGGCATAGGCTGCGGCGAGGTATCCGGCAACGGGTTCGGTGACGTTCAGGCCGGCGCTGATCTGCGGCAGCAGGCCCGAGGGGAGGAGCTCAGTGGTGATGGCAGTGAAGGCAATGGTCGCCAGGACCAGGAGGGCGGCATAGGGAAATCGGGCAGGGCTGGGCACGGAAGTCGCGGAGGACATGGGGGAGCGGATCCATTCAAGGGGGTGGGGTTGGAAAGCGGCTCGCTGGCCGGACAATTCCTCCCTTAAATTTACAGGATCCGGGGTCCTGAAATCGACATGATGACGCCTGGGGCGGGGCGTCCGAAGGGTGGT
Organism: Pseudarthrobacter sp. 10T415; assembly: GCF_056394175.1. NCBI lineage: Bacteria > Bacillati > Actinomycetota > Actinomycetes > Micrococcales > Micrococcaceae > Pseudarthrobacter > Pseudarthrobacter sp. 10T415. Next base: position 37,039 of record NZ_JBFTHJ010000019.1, read on the forward strand.
CACCCCAGCCCGTCGCGGGCGGCCAGACAGTACGTTTGATAGCAGTGCAGACAGAGGCCGCAGGTGGGCCGCGGACCGTGATCAAGGGAGCAACAATGAGCATTTGTGGAACGGAACGCCGGGCTCCGCGCGCATGGCTGGAGGGCGCCGCATGAGCGCCCGCTTGCGGGTGAGCCTGCCCAGCCGGGAACTGGTGGAGGCGCTCGAGCCGGCCGACGGCGTCGAGTTTGTCCTCTGGGACCTCACCGGCCCTGCTCCCGAAGGTCGGCTGGACCTGCTGGTCCCGCCCTACATGGGCAGCGCCGGCGCCCTGGCCGCGCTGGAGGGCGCGGACGTGGGCCTGGTGCAGAGCCAGTCCATCGGGTACGACGGCGTCGCGGACGTGCTGCCAGCCGGCGTCGCCTTCGCCAACGCTGCGGGAGTCCACGAGACCTCGACGGCGGAGCTCGCCCTGGGCATGATGATCGCCGCGCAGCGGGGGATCCCGGAGTTCGCACGGCACCAGGCCACTGGCTACTGGGACCGGGGCCAGCGTCCCAGCCTGGCCGACCGGCGGGTACTGCTGGTGGGCTACGGCGGAGTGGGTAAAGCCATCGAAGCACGGCTGCTGCCGTTCGAAACCGAGGTGACACGCCTGGCCAGCCGTTCCCGCCAGGACGCAGCAGGAACCGTCCACGGCATCGATGCCCTCTATGACCAGCTGCCGCTCCACGAGATCGTGGTGGTGAGCGTTCCGCTGAGTGAGGACACCCGCCAGCTGGTGGACGCGAAGTTCCTGGCCGCGATGCAGGATGGCGCCCTGCTGGTGAACGTGGCCCGCGGACAGGTGGCGGACACCGAGGCACTCCTGGCCGAGACCGCCTCAGGCAGGCTCCGTGCCGCGCTGGATGTCACGGACCCGGAACCGCTGCCGGCAGAGCATCCGCTGTGGACCACCCCCGGCGTGCTCATCACCCCGCACGTGGGCGGTGCAAGCTCGGCCATGTTCCCTCGGATGGTCAAGCTGGTGCGCAAGCAGATCGGCCTTCTCCTCGAAGGCAAGGACCCGGTGAACGTGGTGCTGGGCGGTCCGTCGGGCGGTTAGGCGGCGCTGACGCCGCTGCGGCTGCCCGCAGTGGCGTCGTGGCGGCCTGTTCAGGGGTGCGTCCGGACTCCTATGCTGAGTCCATGTCTACCTATGAGGTCCGCCGCAGCGCGGTCATCCCTGCCGTCCCGGAAGATATCTTTCCCCTGGTCAACAGCTTCCGCGAGTGGGGAGCGTGGTCCCCGTGGGAGAAGGTGGACCCCGGCATGAGCCGCCGCTATTACGGCCCGGCGTCGGGTCCCGGAGCGGGGTATGAATGGAGCGGCAACCGGAAGGCCGGCAGTGGCACCATGGAGATTGTCGAGTCGTTGCCGTCCAGCACCATCGGCATCCGCCTCCAGTTCACCAAGCCGTTCAAGGCCCTGAACCCCACCACCTTCACGTTCACGCCCGTCCCCGGCGGCACCGAGGTCACGTGGAAGATGACCGGCGAAAACAAAGGCGCCGCCAAGATCTTCGCCCTGTTCATCAACATGGACAAGATGGTGGGCTCGGACTTTGAACGCGGCCTCACCTCGCTCGCGTCGGCCGTGGCGGCAAAGAAGAAAAGCTGAGGCCACCCGTGGGCACCGTTGACGACGCGCTCGCGGAACTGCCCGAGCCGGGCCGGAGCTGCCTGCAGCACATCGTGGCGATGGCCCGATCAGTGGCGCCGGAAGCCACCGACGGCGTGAGCTACGGGATGCCCGCGCTCAAGCTCGACGGCAAGCCGCTGATGGGGGTTGCGGCCGCCGCCAGGCACCTGTCCATCTTCCCGTTCTCGCCTGCGGTGGTGGAGGCTGTGGCCGGCAGCCTGGACGGTTACTCGTTGTCCAAGGGCACCATCCGCTTCACCGCCGAGCAGCCACTTCCGGACGAGGTAGTTGAAGAGATCGTCCGACGCCGGATGGCTGAGATCCGGCCCTGAACCGCATGACCGGTGCTGGGCGGCGCCGGTCATGCGGGTGGGGGCCGGTGGTGCTGACGACGGCAGTGGGCCGGGTTGGCGGGGCGGCACCTTCCGGACTCATCCAGTGTCAGGTGAGCAGCATCTGGACGGTGTTGCGCAGGGTGGAGGCCACCAGCACGTCGTCCAGTTCCGCCACCTTGTCGCAGAAGATCTCCGGGCAGTAGTAGCCGTCAAAGCCGGTGGCCTTGCAGGCGTCCACCCATTCCTGCAGCGGGATCTCACCCGCTCCTGTCCAGATGTTGCGTGAGATCGACTGATCCGGGACTTCGCCGGCCGGCACGTGCAGGCCGTCGCAGACATGGACAGCCGCAATCATGTCGCCGGGCAGGGCGGCGATATCCTCCGGGGTGTCGCCGGAGGCCCAGAAGTGCCAAAAGTCCACGCACATCTTCACATTGGGCCGCTGGATGGAGTCAAAGATCTGCAGTGCCTGGCTGACCCGGTTCACGGGGGACCAGGCAAGGGGTTCGAGGTACAGGCCCACGCCGTGGTCAGCTGCGATGTCCGCTGCCAAGGCCACCCGCTTCGCCGTTTCGGCCAGCGCGTCCGTGGCGTCCAGACCGAGGGCGCCCCGGAACCGCAGGTCTGTGGGAAGGAGCGTGCCGGCACGGAACTCCTTGACCACGCGGACGTCCACCGGGCCGGTACACATCTGCACGTAGGGTGAGCCGACCACCTGGGCTACCTCGGCCAGCCGGATGGCGTCCCGGGTGAACTCCTCGTCAGCCGCTTCCTGGATGGCGCCCACGCCGGAGACCGCGAAGCCGTCCAGTGCCGGCAGAAGATCGTGGGCAGTGAAGCCGGCGTCCAGGAAACGGAACAGTTTGGGGGTCTGGAGCTCAACAGCATCGAACCCCGCTGCTTTAGCCACGGCGATGTCCCGCAGGGTGGTGCCGTGGAACGCCGCGGTCGAGTTCATGGAGATTTTCATGCGGGTCCTTTGGGTCGGTAAACGTCTTTGTTAGAGCGCTCTAATCCAGCGCAGTTGAACTTTGTCATGACAAATGCGGCAGTGTCAATGAAATTGGGGGGTTCAGTGGGAATTCGCTGCGTTGCCGAAGGCTCTTACCGTGGGATTGTCCGGGCGTTTACGCTGGCCCCATGGCTGATACTTTTGCGTCCCTCGTGGACACGTTCAAGAATGTGGGAGTCACCAAGGCTTACGGCACGCCCGTGAACGTGGGAGGCCAGGAGATCATGCCGGTGGCGCTGGTTTCCTTCGGTTTCGGCGGTGGCAGCGAGCCCGGCGACGGCGCATCCGGAGGTGGCGGCGGGGGCATGGTGATACCGGTGGGCGCCTATACCACCGTCAACGGCCGGACGGTCTTCCGGCCCAACACCCTCGCCCTGCTCGCCTGCCTGGTGCCGCTGGTCGCCGTTGCCGGAACCACGGTGCGACGCTCCATTGCCGCGGCCCGGAAGTAACGCGGACGCCCGCCGTCGTGCCCTTCCATGGCCCGCCTGGCCGCGTCCCGCCGGCGGGCGTTCCGTGGCACCCGACGCACCGAATATTCCCCTATTTCGCTCCGGCCAAAGCAGTTCCATAATGGCCTCATAGGCTTCGGGGACCCTCTCCGCCAATGCGACCTGTGATGGGCGGGCGCGGGAGAGTCCCAGGTGGCAGCCCCGGTGTCGGCGCAGCGGGCGGTCACGCGGCCCGCCAGATCTCCGGCAGGGACCTCTCGGACCGTTATAGGGGGAGAGCACCGCCATCGCAAGATTGCACCAAGGAGATTTGTCATGCTCAAGGATTCGCAGGTCATGGCAGTACTGCCCGCCAAGGACATCGACCGGGCACGGGAGTTCTACCGCGACAAGCTGGGACTCGAGCCCAGCCAGACCATCGAAGGGGATAACCTCATCTACCAGTGCGGCAACGGCACCGGATTCCTGCTCTACCAGACGGACAATGCCGGCACGGCGAAGAACACCCAGATGGGCTGGGGAGTGGCGGACGTAGAAAAGGAAGTGGAGGAACTGCGCGGCCGCGGCGTGGTCTTCGAGGACTACGACATGCCCGGACTCAAGACCGAGAACGGCATCGCCACCATGGAAGGCATGGGCCAGGGGGCCTGGTTCCTCGACAGCGAGGGCAACATCCTCAACATCTCGTCGATGCCGATGTAGCCACCTGTTCACCTCACAGCAACGGACGACGCCGGCCGGCGCCTCCCACGGCACCCCCACCCCGGGTGTCGGGCGGGCGGAAGGCCGGCGCCGCCGTCGTGCGCACTCCTTCCGGCCGATTTTCCCTGCGGGTCAGCCGTTGAGGATCTGTTCCCGCAGGATGTCCGCGTGGCCACAGTGCTGCGCGATCTCCCGGATCATGTGCAGGTACACCCAGCGCAGCGGTACCGGACCGCGGCGGTTGCCCCGGACCACGTCGTCAAGATCCAGCCCGGCTGCCGCCTGCCGGGATGCCTCGCACGCCTGGCGGTAGGCATTCCGGATGCTGTCGATGGTGTCCTCGCCGCCGAGGATGAAGGATTCGTCCGGGGTGGCCGGAATGCCGATCTCGGCGCGGGACCGCCCCGTGACGGCTTCGTCGAACCAGACCTTCTCGACGAATGCGGCGTGTTTGACCAGCCCCAGCAGCGTGGTCCTGGACGGCACCAGGGACCGGCGGCCCTGCTCCTCCGTGAGGCCATCCAGGCGGGCCTCCAACATGGCGCGGTGCTGGTCCAGGAACGCCTCGAACTGGGCACGGGCGGGCTGGTTGATGACGTCGTCGGGCGTCAGGGAGGAGACTGCAGGCATGGCTGCAGTATGCCACGCCCCATGCGGGCCCGGTACGTTCGGAAAGGAAAGCCGATGGCTGAGGAACAGGCGGCAGTGGAATCGAAGGGTGTGACCGTGGAACTGCTGGCCACGGTGGACCTCTCCGGCGAGATCGGGGGCATGGAGGGCTACCAGCTGCGGACGCGCAGGGTGACTATCGCACCGGGAGGGGTATTCGGCCCGGTCCATGACCACGTTGGCCGGCCCGGCAGTGTCTTCATCCTGGCGGGGACCATCACGGACCACCGTGACGGGACGTCCAAGGAGTATGGCCCCGGCGTCGGGTGGCCCGAGGACCGGAACACCGTCCACTGGCTGGAAAACCGGGGGACGGTGCCGGCGGTGGAAGTCTCGGTGGACATCGTCCGCAAGGGATGACGCGGTGCTTGGGTCCGCAGGACCGGCCCTGGAGACTTGGTGGTTAGACTGCGGCTTCGCGCTTGCCGCTGAACGCAATCCGGACAGCCCGGCGGAGGCTGAGCTTGCTCCGGCGGCTGACCACGATCACTGCGGCCAGCCCGGTCAGCAGGACCACCAGGCCACCCACCGCCACGGACCAGCGGGCACCGAATTCGCTGCCCACCCACCCGATCAGCGGGGAGCCCACGGCCGTTCCGCCCTGCAGGATGGCCAGGTAGAGGGCCAGCACCCGGCCGCGGAACTGCGGTTCCACAGAGAGCTGGATGCTGGTGTTGCAGCTGTTCAGGAACGTGATGGACGCCAGGCCCACCGGAATCAGCACGGCGGTGTAGAGCCAGAACGACGGCGCCACGCTGGCTACCAGCGTGAAGACCCCCAGGCCCAGGGCGCCGCCCAGCAGGAACCTTAGCCGGGGCCTCGCGCGCCGGGCGGCCAGCAGTGCGCCGGCCAGGGTGCCGACGGCCATGATTGAGCCCAGCAGTCCGAACTCGCCCGGCCCGGCGTGGAACTCGGTGGTGGCCATCAGGGCGTTCGTGACGGGGAAATTCATGCCGAAGGCGCCCAGGATCCCCACCAGGACCATGATCAGGACGAGGTCCGGCCGGCGCTTCACGTACCGCATGCCCTCCGCCACCTGGTGTTTGCTGCGCTCCGCCCGCACGGTAGGCACAAGCTCGGAGGTACGGATGAAGAACAGGGACCAGATCACTGCCGCGTAGCTCGCGGCGTTGAGCAGGAACACCGGCCCGGTGCCCACCCAGGCGATCAGGACACCGGCGACGGCCGGGCCCGTGAGGCGGGCGGTGTTGAAGGACGCCGAGTTCAGGGCCACGGCATTGGAGATGTTGTCCTGGCCCACCAGTTCCGAGACAAAGGACTGCCGCGCCGGGGCGTCAATGGCGCTGGCAATGCCCAGGCACAAGGCGGCGAGGTAGGCATGCCACAGCTGGGCTGTGCCCGTGACCACCAGCAGGCCGATGGCCAGGCCGGTAATGCCCATGGCCAGTTGGGTCCACAGCAGGATGACGCGTTTGCGGTAGCGGTCCGCCAGGACTCCGCCGTAAGGGCCAAGCAGCAGCATTGGCAGGAACTGCAGGCCGGTGGTGATGCCGACGGCAGCGCCGTCGTGGTTGGTCAGGACGGTGAGCACCAGCCAGTCCTGGGCGATGCGCTGCATCCAGGTGCCCACGTTGGAGACCAGCGCCCCTGCGGCCCAGATCCGGTAGTTGCGGTTTTCGAGGGCGCGGAACATCTGGCTCATTTGCCGCTCATTTCCTGCATGATGCGTGCGGCGCGGCTGAGGATGTCACGGTCTTCCACGCTCAGGCCCGCCACACGCTGTGCCAGCCAGGCGGTGCGCTGTTCCCTTGCCTCCGCGAGGACGCCCCTGCCGGCGTCGGTGATGTCGATCCGGACCTGCCGGCCGTCGTCGGGATGCTGGGTCCTGGTGACGAAGCCCTGGTCGGCGAGGGCATTGACGATGCGGGTCATGGACGGGGCCTGCACATGCTCGCGGTCGGCGAGTTCGCGGAGGGTCCGGGCGCCGTCACCGTGCAGGACGGCGAGGACGGTGTACTGGCCGGGGGTGATGACTTCACCGGTGGCCTCGACGCGGAGCCGGCGCGAGGTGCGCATCACGGCGGTGCGGAGGTCGATGGCGAGGGTGTCCGGGGTGATCTGCGGATTTTCTTTGGTCTTGGTTTCGGTGGGGGCCATATGGGCGGGTGCGCCTCCTGGAGCGGTCGGCTCATCATTTGCTTAGCACTGCTAATTAGTTCTGCTAACTATCATCCTCCTTCTTGTTGCTGGCGGCAACCTTTTTAGGTGTGGTTCCGCTAACGTCCGTCCCCCGGCGTGGTTCTTGGCACAATGGACCGCGTGACTGGGCGCAGAAATGAAACGAACCGCAAATCCGGGCTGACCTGGAAGGGGAAGCTGAACCTGGCGGTGACTGCGCTGGTTCTCCTGCTGGGCCCCGTCATGATGGGCCTGGGCAGCTTCATGATCGGCGCTGACGAGGACCTGGCGCGGAGCGGCGTCCAGGCAGCAGGCACCATTGTGCGTTTTGATGACGTCACCGAGGCCTCGGAGCGCAGGATGAAAGTGGAATTCACCTCCGGCGATGGTGCCAGCCACGCGACGTGGGCCGCCGTGGACCACGACCAGTACCCCGTAGTGGGTGACGCCACTACCGTCATCTACGCGGAGCACGATCCGGGCAGGGCCATCGTTCCGGGCTACGAGAGCGACGGCGTCTGGGTCCGTGGCGTGGGCACCGTCCTGACCTGCATCTTCGCGGGCCTGGGCGTCATCTTCGTCCTGCTGATGGTGGGCGCCTACCTCAAGGGGCGCTCGCAGAGGGGTAAGGATGCCCCGTCGCCTGGGTAGATGTGGTTAGCCCGGTCCGCGGGCTGCTCTGGCCGGAGCTGCCGGACCGGCGTAGGCTCTGCTCCACCATGACCGAGCAGCAGCCTTATGAATCAGTCCGCCGCTATCCGCACTTCGAGCTGCGCCGCTACCCGGACTACGTCGTAGCTGAGGTGGCAGTGTCAGCGGAATTTGACCGCGCGGGGAATGTGGCCTTCCGCCGCCTCTTCAACTACATCAGCGGGAGCAATACGGGCGGCGCCAAGCTGGCCATGACGGCGCCCGTTGTGCAGGAAGCCGGACAATCCCAAAAGCTCGCGATGACCGCGCCGGTCATCCAGGCAGGCCCGCTCTCCGGAGGCGGCGGATCTGCGGAGTTCGTGGTGGCTTTCGTCCTGCCGGCCGGGCTGACGGCCGAAACGGCTCCGGTCCCCACCGATCCCACCGTTAAGATTCGTGCTGTGCCCGGCTCTCTGGCCGCGGTACTGCGGTTCTCCGGCCGCGGCTCCGAGGCAAACTTCGAGCGCCGCAACAACGGACTTCAGGCCGCGCTCAGCCTTGCCGGGCTGACGCCCCTGGGGGCGCCCCGCTTTGCCCGCTTTGATCCGCCCTTCAAGCCATGGTTCCTGCGGCATAACGAAGTGGTGCAGGACGTGCGCGAGGCATAGCTGGTCTCAGCCCTACAGCCGCCAGCAACGGCCTCGGCTGGACGCTGCCCTGTTCGACGAGCGGCAGGCTCGAAGGCCCCGTTGCGCCCCGCTTTGTTGGGCAGAACGCTCCGATAGTTTCCTGAAGAATGAGGAAGCCTGACAGGAGCTCCCTTGGCAGTTCCCGAAAGTCCCGCGGCGGGCGGATGCCTGCCTATGCGTTGTTAGCGTGCACATTTCGTAGCCCGCCCATCCTCAGGACCTGCCGTCTTATCAACAAAAACTGTTGTTATTGCTGAAACTTTACGATAGTTTCTTCGTGTGATGCAGGTCGCACTGCTGGGGAGCCCGCGGCCACGATGCCAAACCGAAGGACAACGATGACCCGCGAGGACAGCACCACCACATCCGAAGAACGCCTGAGGCGGCTCCACGAGCGGCTTGGCGGCATCGCCTACGGCGGGGACTACAACCCGGAACAGTGGCCCCGGGAGGTGTGGGACGAGGATGTGCGCCTGATGAAAGACGCCGGAGTCAACCTGGTCACGCTCGCCGTGTTCTCCTGGGGCAGGCTCGAAACGGCAGACGGCGAATACGACTTCGGCTGGCTCGACGACATTATGGACCTGCTGCATGCCAACGGCATCGGCGTGGACCTGGCCACCCCGGACGCGGTTCCGCCGGCCTGGCTTATCGCGAAATACCCTGACATCCTCCCGGTGCTGGCCGATGGCAGCACCTTTGGATTCGGATCGCGCCAGCACTTCGACGTCTCGCACCCCGTCTACCAGGCCAAGTCCAGGGCCATTGCGGAAAAGATGGGCGAACGCTACGCCGGACACCCGGCCCTGTGCATGTGGCACATCAATAACGAATACGGCCCGGTGTCCTACGGGCCCCACGCCGACCGGGCATTCCGGGAATGGCTCCAGGCCAAGTACAGCAGCCTGGACGACCTCAACAGCTCGTGGAGCACAGACGTTTGGGGCCAGGTCTACTCCGACTGGGCACAGGTCAACGCACCCGCCCAGCCGCGTACCTGGTCCAACCCGTCACGCCGGCTGGACTACCACCGGTTCACATCGGACAGCATGCTTGCGCACTACCGGACCCAGCGCGATATCCTGCGCCGCTTCACGCCTGGCCTGCCCATCGTCACCAACTTCATGCGGTTCTACAAGAACAATGACTACTGGGCCTGGGCTGCTGAGGAAGATGCGGCGGCCCTGGACATTTACCCGGATCCCAGGGAGCAGGACGCCCACGTCGCCGCAGCCCTCAACTTCGACCTCATGCGCTCCCTGCGGAATGGCCAGCCATGGCTGGTGATGGAGCAGGCCACGGCAGCAGTCAGCCAATGGTCCGTCAACGTCTCCAAGCTGCCGGGCAAGATGCGTCTGGGCTCGTATCAGGCGATCGCCCAGGGCGCCGATTCCATCCTGTTCTTCCAATGGCGCCAGGCCCGGGGCGGCACCGAGCGCTTCCACTCCGGCATGGTCAACCATGCGGGACCCAACACCCGCGTCTTCCGCGAAGTCTGCGAACTGGGCCGTGAGTTGAAGGGCCTGTCAGGCGTCGCAGGCACCCGTTCAGCCGCCAAGGTGGCCATCGTCTTCGACTGGGACTGCTGGTGGGCGCTGGAACTGGGCAACTTGCCGCGCTCGGACCTGAGCTACCCGCAGGAAGTCCTCCGCCTGTACCGCCCGTTCTTCGATGCCAACTTCCCGGTGGACTTCGTGCACGCCGGGAGCGACCTCAGCGGCTACAGCCTGGTGGTCCTTCCCGCCAGCTACCTCCTGACGGACCAGGCCGCGCAACGTATCGAGGACTTCGTGTCCGGCGGCGGACGCCTTGTGGCCAGCTACCTCTCCGGCATTGTCAACCAGGACAACACCATCCGGCTCGGCGGCTACCCCGGAGCTCTCCGCAACGTGCTGGGCGCCTGGAGCGAGGAACTGCATCCGCTCGCCGGGGACGGCGAAGCGGTCAAGCTTTCCACGGCCGACGGCGGCACAGCCTCTGCGGATTACTGGACAGAGCATCTGCACACCACGGGCGCGGACGTCCTGGCCACCTACGCGTCCGGACGGCTTGCAGGAGCCCCCGCCGTCACCCGCAACACGTTCGGTGCGGGCACCGCCGTCTACCTCTCCGCGCGCGTGGACAACACCTTCCTGGAGCAGTTGCTCGCAACTGAACGCGAAGCTGCGGGGATACGGCCCGAACTCAGCGCACCGCGCGGAGTTCAGGTCCGCCGTCGGACGGGCAACGGCAGCAGCTACCTGCTGGTCCTCAACCACAACGACGCACCCGCGGGAGTAGAGGTTGGAGCCGGCGGCACCGACCTGCTGACCGGGACAGACGTCACCGGAACCGTGGAACTCGCCGCCAACGGCGTCCTGGTCATTGAAGAAGCGTCCTCGGCAGCAACGGCCGCAGGAACCGGCAGGTAGGAGGCGGCCATGGCCATGCGATTGGAAGTACCGCCCGAGGCGGTCACCCCAGACGGTCCGGAGCGGACCGGAAAACCAAGGAAGAAGCCCGGCGGCTGGAAACTTGCCATCAAACGGGACTGGCGTCTGTACACGCTGGTGCTGCTGCCGCTGGCCTACTTTGCCGTGTTCCGCTACCTGCCAATGGCCGGCAACGTGATTGCCTTCCGGCAGTTCCAACCGGGCGGAAGCATTTTCGGCGAGAAATGGGTCGGACTGAAGTACGTCACCCTTTTCATCAACGATCCCAGCTTCTGGCAGGCTTTCCAGAACACCATCATCCTGGGCGTGCTGACCCTCCTGTTCTGCTTCCCAATGCCCATCATCTTCGCGCTGATGCTGAACGAGCTGCGATCCCAGAAGTTCAAGAAGTTCGTCCAGACCGTGGCCTACCTGCCGCACTTCATGTCTGTGGTGATCATCGCCGGCATGATCCTGCAGAACTTCTCGATGACCGGCACAGTGAACCAGATCGCCAACACGGTGTTCGGCACCTCGGTCAACTTCACTCAGGACGCCGGGTGGTTCCGGCCGATGTACATCAGCTCCGAGGTGTGGCAGACCATGGGGTGGGGCGCCATCCTCTACCTGGCCGCGCTCACCCGCGTGGACGAGACACTGTACGAGGCCGCGCGGATCGACGGCGCCAACCGCTGGCAGCAGACCTGGCACATCACGCTGCCGGCCATCCGGCCAACCATCATCACGCTGCTGATCCTGAACATCGGCACGTTCATGGCCGTGGGTTTCGAAAAGATCCTGCTGATCTACAACCCGTTGAACTATGAAACCTCGGACGTCATCTCCACTTACCTGTACCGGGTTGGCCTGGAGTCGTCCAACTTCAGCTACGCCGCCGCCATCGGCATGTTCGAATCCGTCATCGGCCTCACGCTGATCCTCTCCGCGAACGCCCTCTCTAAACGGCTCGCAGGAACGAGCCTGTGGTGACCGGGGCAAGGACGAAAGGGACTCTGATGCAGAAAGCCGCTACGAAGGCCCGGCCCGCCAAGGAATCCGGGGTCCTGGTCAAAGACATGAGGATCTCATCAGCCATGCGCGTGTTCCGGGCCGCCAACCTGGTGTTCCTGCTGTTGGTGGTGTTCTTCACCCTCTACCCGTTCCTGAACATCATCGCCCAAAGCTTCTCCAGCGAAGGGTTCATCAACGCCGGCCAGGTTAACCTCGTACCCCGGGGCTTCAACACCGAGACCTACAAACTGATCCTTGCGGACTCCACGTTCTGGCGGAACTACGGCAACACCGTCCTCTACACCGTTGTCGCCACCGCCATCTCCATGGTGCTCACCACCAGCTTCGCCTACGCCATAGCCAAAAAAGACCTGAAAGGCCGCGGCCTGTTCATCGGCATCGCGGTGTTCACTATGTTCTTCAACGGCGGGCTGATCCCGAACTACGTGCTCATTACATCGCTGGGCATGCGGGACACCCTGTGGGCTGTAGTGCTGCCCAACGCGATCAGCGTCTTCAACCTGCTCATCATGAAGTCGTTCTTCGAAAACATGCCGCGGGAACTGGAGGAAGCAGCCGCCATCGATGGCCTCACGCAATATGGCGTCCTGTTCAAAGTGGTCCTGCCCCTGAGCAAGGCCATCGTGGCCACCATGGTGCTGTTCTATGCGGTGGCCAACTGGAACTCGTGGTTCCAGGCCTTCCTCTACCTGGACAACCCGGACCTCTTCCCGGTGACCATCTACCTCCGGAACATGATCGCCGGCGTCACCACGGCAAGCTCCGCCGGCGGCACCGCCGAAAACGTGGGCCAGATCGCCGCGAACATACAGTCGGTCACCATCGTCCTCACCGTCATACCCATCCTTTGTGTCTACCCGTTTGTCCAGAAGTACTTCTTCACGGGCGTCATGCTCGGCTCCGTCAAGGAATAAACCGTTATGAAAGGAAAGCCCATGATCCGCAGACGAGACTTCCTCGGCCTCTCCGCGCTCGCAGCCTTCGGCCTGGTGGTGGCCGGATGCGACGCCGAATCGGAGAGCAAGGTAGACACTACGAAGGCCCGCAACGGTGCGATGGACAGCTTCGGGGTGGGGGATACGTTCAAGGCGACGGCGCCGCTGACCTTCACCTTCCTCTTCAGCGACCAGCCCACGTACCCCTACAAGAAGGACTGGCTGCTGTTCACCAAGATGGCCAGCGACAACAACGTCACGCTCCAACCCACCATCGTGCCCAGCAGCGACTACGAACAAAAGCGAAGCCTGCTCATCAGTTCCGGAAGTGCCCCGGAGATCATCGCCAAGACCTATCCCGGGCAGGAGAGCGCCTACGTGTCTTCCGGGGCCGTCCTGCCTGTCAGCGACTACGTGGACCTCATGCCCCACTACCAGGACAAGGTGAAGAAGTGGAAGCTGGAGGCCGAAATTGAGGGCCTGACCCAGGAAGACGGCAAGTACTACGTGCTGCCGGGCCTCCACGAAGAGCTCTGGCCCGACTACACGCTGGCGTTCCGCACGGACGTGCTGGAAAAGGAAGGCATTGCCGAGCCCAAGACCTGGGATGAATTCCGCGAAGTACTGCGCAAACTCAAAAAGTCCCACCCCGACGTCGTGCCCTTCTCAGACCGGTTCAACGGCAACAGCGTGCTGAACATCGCCGGCAACGCCTTCAACACGGTGGCAGGCTGGGGGCTCGTGGACGGCCTGAACTTCGACGAGGACAAGAAGGAGTTCACCTTCGGCGCCGCCACCAGCCAGTTCAAGGACCTGTTGACGTACTTCAACTCCCTGGTGTCCGAGGGGCTGATGGACCCCGAGAGCTTCACCCAGACCGACGACTCGGCGATCCAGAAGTTCACCGCGGGCAAGTCATTCGTGATCAGCGCCAATTCCCAGAACATCATCACCTACCGGACGTCCATGGAGCAGTCCCTGGGCAAGGGCAACTTCACCGTCCGGAAAATCACTGTCCCCGGCGGTCCGGCAGGCGACGTCATCGGCGGGTCCCGGCTGGAGAACGGCATCATGCTGAACTCGTCGGTCAAGGACAAAGACAGTTTCGTGGCCCTGATGCAGTACATCGACTGGCTGTTCTACAGCGATGCCGGCCAGGAGTTTTCCAAGTGGGGCGTGCAGGGAACCACCTACACGAAGGAAGGAAGCAAGCGCGTCCTGGCCAAGGACATCAACTTCCAGGGACTGAACCCTTCCGGTACCAAGGACCTCCGGGTGGACTACGGGTTCTCCGGCGGCAATTTCGCCTACGGCGGCACTACGGACCTCCTGCAGTCCACCTTCAACGACGAGGAACTGGCCTTCCAGGAGGCCATGAAGAGCAAGAAGGCCAAGGCTGTCCCGCCGCCTGTCCCCTTCAGCGACACCGACCGGGAGCAGGCCACCCTGGTGCTCACCCCGTTGAAGGACCACGTCAAGCAGAACACCCTGAAGTTCATCACCGGGCAGCGGAGCCTCGCCGAGTTCGATGCCTACGTCAAGGAACTGGACGCCAAGGGAATGGGCAAATACGTAGAGTTGGCCAACAAGGCTTACAAGGCCTACGCGGACAAGAAGTAGGACGGACGACGGCGGCGCGCGGCTTCCGGCGGTAATCGAAAGGCAGCGCGTGGTTGCGAAAAAGACGGAGTACGGTGCCGGCCCCCTGTTCAGGGTGGCCGGCGCCGTTGCCGGTGTGATGATGGGGTCTGGCCTGCTGGTCCTGGCCAATGCTTTGTTGCTGCCGGCACTGGCGGCCCAGCCCGTGGCCGGTGCAGCAGCAGGCTGGCTGGTCCTCGCAGCACTGGTTCCTTTGGGGCCAGCGCTGGTGGCGTGCGCCTATGCATTCAACCGGTTGCTGGCCGGGCAGGACACCGGCGTGTTCCGGGACTTCCTGCAGAGCTACCGGCTGAACTTTGTGCAGGCCATCATCGTCTGGCTGCCCTACCTGCTCGCCCTGGCAGTGATCACCACCAACCTGGCGGGAATGCCTGCCGGGCTGGGGACTGACAATCCTGCGGGACCCGCATTCCGGCTGGCGCTGCTGGTGATGGCGCTCCTGGTGGCCACAGCATCAACGAATGCGCTGCTGCTGCTGGCCCGGTTCTCCTTCCGCACGCAGGACCTGTACCGGCTGTCCCTGTACAGCTTCGGGGCCCAGAAGCGGGTGGTCCTGGGCAACGCAGGCATCCTGTTCGTTTCCGCCGCACTGTTGCTGATGACCACTGCGTTGCTACTGCCGGTCATGGCCGGAACCGCGCTGTTCCTGGTTTGCCTGAACTCCCGCCCGTTGCTGCGCCTGGTGGAGGACAAATTCACTGCCGCGTCTCCCGAAGAACCCGGTACGCCGTAACTGTTAATCGCAGTCCGTCCTCAGGACACCGGGCGCCGGGTGCGGCACCCCCTACTGCGGCGTGACCGTGACGGGTGTCAGCATTTCCCGGTCAAAGCCTGCCTCGCGGCGCTCGCCGTGCAGTATTACTTCGTGGGTGTGGACATCGTGCGTGCTGGAAGTAGCCACGTGCAGCTTCACCAGGCCGGGTGTGACAACGCGCTGCAGGTCCATGCCAGTGAACGACGTCCGGTCGGCGTGCACAGTGAATTCCACCCGGGCGGAGGCACCGGCTGCGAGTTCCACCCGCGCGTAGCCGATCAGTTCCCGGACCGGACGGACCACCTCACCCACCGGGTCTTCCAGGTACAGCTGCACCACCTCGGCGCCGTCCACGTCCCCGTTGTTGGTCACGACGCAGCCGATGCTGACTTCACCCGTGGTCGGCATCGTGGGAGTTCCGGCGGCATGGTCCGAGAAGGCGAACGACGTATACGACAGGCCGTGGCCAAACCCGAACAGCGGCGACGGGTCCAGCGCACTGACGCCGGAGGGGCCGGCAAGGCGGCTGCGCAGGTAGGTTCCCGGTTGGCCTCCGGAGCTGCCCGGTACGGATACCGGCAGCTTGCCCGACGGGTTCACCGAACCGGCCAAAACGTCCCAAAGTGCTTCTGCACCCTCCTCGCCCGGGAAGAACCCCTGGACGATGGCGCCGGCGCGGTCCGCGAAGTCGCCCAGTGCGTACGGCCGGCCGCTGAGGACCACGACGACGGCACGCGTCCCGGCGGCCTGTGCAGCCGTGAGTACCCGGTCCAACATGCGGTGCTGGTCGCCTGGGAGCTGAAGGTCTGCGGCATCGTTGCCTTCGCCGGAGGTGCCACGGCCAAAGAGGCCGGCGTTGTCACCCACGGCAATGACGCAGGTATCCACCGAAGCGGCAATGCGGCAGGCTTCGGCAATCTGGTCTTCAGCGATGGCCTCGCAGGTCCCGGTGGCAGCGGAACGGACATCACCGAAGCGCTCGCTGGCGGCTCCGGCCACAGTGGGCACCCGGATACCCATGGGCACCTCAGGATGGGATGCGCCCACGTGGGCGTCAAACGAGTAGCAGCCCAGCATCGCGAACGGGTCTTCCGCCAGCGGACCCACCACACCGAGGGATGCCAAGGCAGCGGAAGGCAGTGGCAGGCAGGGGCTATTGCCGTGTGTCTTGTTCGTGAGCAGCACCAGCGACTGTGCCGCGATCTCACGGGCCAGCGCCCGGTTACCTGCCGGGTCCAGATCGATGGATCCGGCTTCAAGTGCCGGGGGAGCAGGGCGGAAGCCTTTCGCGAGGAGCCCGGCCTCCTGCTTCTGCAGCAGGACCCTGCGGAGGGCGGTGTCCACCAACGATTCGGGAACCTCGCCGGAGCGGACACGTTCGAGCAGCGGCCTGCCGTAGCAGTTCACTGTGGGCAGTTCCACGTCCACTCCGGCAGCCAGGGCCAGCGCGGCTGCCTCGCCGGAATCGGCGGCGATACCGTGAGTGGCGTGGAGGAAGGCGATCCCGAAGTAGTCCGCTACCACCGTGCCGTTGAATCCCCATTCGCCGCGAAGCAGCGCGGTGAGGAGTGCGTGGTTGGCGGCGGCGGGAACGCCGTCGGTATCGGTGTAGGCGTGCATCACAGAGCGGGCTTGACCGTGCTTAATGGCCATCTCGAACGGTGGCAGCATGACGTCCGCAAGCTCACGCGGACCCATGGAAACCGGTGCGTGGTTCCGTCCGGCCCGGGAAGCTGAGTAGCCCACGAAGTGTTTGAGCGTGGCCACGATTCCGGTGCCTTCCAGGCCTGAAACATAGGCGCTGGCCACGGTGCCCACCAGATACGGGTCCTCGCCGATGGTCTCTTCCACCCGGCCCCACCGAAGGTCGCGCACCACGTCAAGCACCGGCGCCAGGCCCTGGTGAATTCCCAGTTCGCGCATCTGCGCACCGATCAGGCCGGCCATGCGGTGGACCAGCGGGGGATTGAAGGTTGCTCCCCAGGCCAGCGGCACGGGAAATGCCGTGGCTTTCCATGCGGCGAGCCCGGCCAGGCACTCCTCGTGTACCTGCGCAGGAATCCCGAACCGGGAGGCGGCCATGATCTGTTCCTGGGCCGCGGCCAGCCGGCGCGCGCCCTCGAGCGGTTCCAGCGGGACTGTGCCGTACATGCGGGTGATCTGTCCCAACCCGGAGGAAATGATGTCCTCCCAAGTCCTCGCGTCGCCAGCCATCTGGCTCTGCAGCGGGGCAACGGAGTCGCCGTCCGTGGAAGCATTCACCCACACGCCCACCAACTGGGCCAACTTCTCCTCGAGCGTCATGTCGCGGACCAATTCCTCGATGGAGAAGTCTTCGCCGGGGTCACGCGGCTCAATGCCGGAGGTGCTGGTGGGGATGGCTTGCTTCTCGGCGGCACCGCTGGTCACGGGCTTCTCCTAGGATCGTGAACTGGTCATTTAGAAAGTATCAGGAATTTCCCGTTAGTTTCTAGAGCCAAAGCCTTGACTGGTTAAAGGAAATATTCCTACGGTTGAAGCGTTGTCCCGCAAAGTTGCTGCGCTAAGCCGCTGGAAACTTCCATAAGAGCAGCGAAAGTTTCCAGTCCTGATTGGCTTCTCTGTCAAGGCCCGGCACGGTGGGCAACCCAGGACACCAGGCACCACGCAGACCCTGCAGCGACGGAGAGAATATGCGGACATACAGAGTGGCCATTGTGGGAACCGGCGGAATTGCCGCGGTGCACGCGGAAAATCTGGCCAGAACCGGAAGCCGGGCCGAACTTGTGGCGGCCTGTGACGTGGACCAGGACCGCCTCAGTGCCTTTGCGCAGCAACACGGCATTCCCGGCACCTACCTCACGCTCGCCGGGTTGCTGGCGGACGCCAAACCGGACATCGTCCATCTCTGTACCCCGCCCGTGTTCCACATACGGCAGGCGCTTGAATGCCTGCAGGCGGGCGTCCACGTTCTGTCCGAGAAGCCCCCGGCCCTCAGTTTGGCTGACTTCGACCGGCTGGAAACGGCACAGGCGAAGGGCGGGGCTGAGTTCTCCTGCGTCTTCCAGCACCGCTTCGGTGATGCCGCGGCCGCTGCCCGCCAATTGGTTGGGGGTAACAAGTTCGGCCGTCCGCTCGTGGCCCGGTGCGACACCCTCTGGTACCGTCCGGACAGCTACTGGGACCTTCCCTGGCGCGGCACGTGGGACGCTGAAGGTGGCGGGCCCACCATGGGTCACGGCATCCACCAGTTCGATCTCCTCCTGCACCTGCTCGGCGACTGGGAAGAAGTCACCGCCATTGCCGGCCGCCAGGCCCGGGCCACG
Organism: Pseudarthrobacter sp. 10T415; assembly: GCF_056394175.1. NCBI lineage: Bacteria > Bacillati > Actinomycetota > Actinomycetes > Micrococcales > Micrococcaceae > Pseudarthrobacter > Pseudarthrobacter sp. 10T415. The sequence continues at coordinate 55,422 of NZ_JBFTHJ010000019.1, forward strand.
TCCACGGAGGACGTTTCCGCAGCGCTGGTCCGCTTCCGGAACGGCGCTGTTGCCACCATCGTCAATTCGCTTCTCTCGCCCCGGGAAACCTCTGACATCCGGATCGACTGCGAGTTTGCCACCGTGGAACTCAGCCACCTCTACGGCTACAGCACGGACAACTGGACCATTACCGGGGCCCCCGGGCATGAAGACCAGGTGGCCTCCGCCTGGCACAGCCAGTCCCTGGAGCGCGGCAGCGGACACTCCGCTCAGTTCCTAGCCATATATGACGCGCTCGACGACGGGCGGCCGCTCCCAGCCGGGGCCGGCTCGGCGCGGCGAACGCTGGAGCTCGCTGCCGCGATCTACGCCTCGGCATTCACCGGCGGGGCTGTCCGTCGCGGCCAGATTGTTGAGGGGCACCCGTTTTACGGCGGCATGGACGGAGAAGGGCTGGGCACCAGCGTCCTCGAAGCCCTCGCACTCCAAACGTCCGCCGCGGGCAGCATCCGCACCTGACATCCACCCCACCCAAGGAGCCACCAGCATGACCACTCCCGCAACTACTTCCGTCGGCCAGTTGCAGTACCAGGACAACGGCGCCGCCCTCACCTTCAGCGTGAATGGCCGGGCCATTGCCACCTACACGTACCGGCCCACCGATGACCAGTACGAAAGTCCGCGTCCCTTCTTCCATCCGCTCACCACCCTGGGCGGCGACGAGGTGACCATCGCCAGGCCGTGGGACCACGTCTGGCATAAAGGCCTCTCGTGGGCGCTGCCCAACGTTGGCCCGCACAACTTCTGGGGCGGCGCCACCTACACGCGCGCCACGGAGTACGCCAACCTTGGAAACAACGGCGCCATGACGCACCAGGCGTTCACCGCCATCAGTGACACCGGAGAGGGGTTCAGTGCATCGGAAGCCCTCACCTGGACGTCCCAGGCGGGCCAGCCGGTTATCGAGGAGTGCCGCCGCTTCAGCATCCAGCTGCTGGCCGGCTCCGGCCGGACCGCCGCGGATCTGGAGGGCGCCTATGCCATCCTCTTCGAAACAACCATGGGCAACATCTCAGGCGAAGAGATCCTGATCGGCAGCCCCACCACGGAGGGCCGCCACAACGCCGGCTACGGCGGGCTGTTCTGGCGGGGACCCCGCTCGTTCACCGGTGGCGAGTTCCGCAACCCGGAGGGCACGGGTACCGATGAATTCATGGGCACCCGCTCGCCATGGATCGCTTTCACGGGCAAGCACGATGTCAGCTGCCGTTCCTCCACCATCATGTTTGTGGAGGGCACAGGAAATCCCGGCGCCCCCGGCAAGTGGTTTGCCCGATCCTCCATGTTCGCGTGTTTGGGGTCCGCCCCCTTCTTCAGCGAAGAAGTGCCGTTGGGGGAGGGTGCACAGCTGACGTACCGCTACGCGGTCGTGATCGCAGACGGCGGTGTGGACCAGGCCCGCGCCGACGCCCTGGGCGATGCTGCCCAGGCAGCGCTCACCAGCTGGGTGTAAGGGTGGGCTCCAGCTTTCCCGGGGCTACCGGACTGTCAGAGATCAGCATCTACGACTGGCCCGGTGCGGATGGCGCCGCCGGGGGCTCACCGCACCTCCACACGGCCTCCACCGAGGCCTACGTGGTGCTGGAGGGCACCGGCCGGCTTGAGACGCTGGACTCGAACGGCTTCACATCGACGCCGCTGGTTCCGGGCACGGTGCTGTGGTTTACGCCCGGCACAGTTCACCGGGCCATCAATGATTCTGGTGACCTCAAGGTCCTGGTGGTGATGCAGAATGCCGGCCTTCCGGAGCGCGGCGACGCCGTCATGACCTTCCCGCCGGAGCATCTGGTGGACCCCTCGGTGTACCGCCGGGCGGCCGTCCTGGACAATGGCGATGCGGACGCCGGACTCGCCGTTGCGGAGAACGCTGCGCGCCGCCGTCGTGATCTCGCGTTGGAAGGATACCTTGAGCTCAAGGAGGCCGTCCTGAGAAGCGGACCTGGCGCCTTGGTGGATTTCCATGCCGCAGCTGCCCGGCTCGCCGGGTCAATGGCCGGGACATGGGGGCGGGTGCTGGCCAGCGGAGCAGTTCAGCAGGCCGAAACCACCCGTCAGCAACTACGGTCTCTGGATACGGCCGAAAGTTTCTATCTGGGTGATGCCCGCACTACCATGGGAAAACGGGAAAACCACAGGGTCTATGGCATGTGTGGCCGGATCCAGGCGTGGGAACTTTCCGATAACTGACACCGGCCTAATCCCCGGGTGAAAGGTGGGCTTCTGTGGTGAGCAAGCAGGACACCGGGCGTGCAACAATCAGCGAAATTGCCCGGGAGGCCGGGGTCTCCGTTCCCACCGTGTCCAAGGTGCTGAACGGGCACGCCCACGTGGCTGCCGAAACCCGAGCCCGGGTGGAAGAGATCATCGCTCGGCGTGACTACGCCCGCCGGCCCGCCAAACGCCGCCAGAAGGCCGGGCTGGTGGACCTGGTCTTCCCCGGCTTGGGGTCCGAGTGGGCGCTGGAAATCATCGAAGGCGTGGAGCGGGTGGCACAGGACGCCGGGTACGGCACTGTGGTGAGCAGCCTCAGCATGGACGGTTCCCGCATACGGCCGTGGCTGGCAAACCTGGCGGAGCGGAAATCCGACGGGCTGCTGATGGCCGTGTACCAACTGGATGCCAAGCAGATCCAGCGCATCAAGTCCCTGGGAATTCCGGTGGTGCTGATCGATCCCGTCGGCCAGCCGGGCCCGGACTTGATGACCGTGGGTGCGGCCAACTGGGACGGCGCGTTTTCGGCCACCGACCACCTGCTGAAACTCGGGCACCGGAGGATCGCCATGATTGGCGGACGCGAGGACCTGCAATGCAGCAGCGCTCGCGAGGATGGCTACATTTCCGCGTTGCGCCGCGGGGGCATAGCAGTGGATCCTGCGCTGATGGTCCCGGGGGACTTTTCCATCGAGTCCGGCGAGGCAGCTACCCGCAAACTCCTGGAACTGCCGGACAGGCCGACGGCGATCTTCACCGGAAACGACGACCAGGCCATGGGCGCTTACCGGGCTGCGCGTGCTGCCGGGCTGCGGATCCCGGAGGACCTGTCCATCATCGGGTTCGACGACATTCCGGCGGCGGAGTGGATTGAGCCGGGCCTGACCACAGTCCGCCAACCGGTGGTGCAGATGGCCGAGACCGCCATGCGCGCTTTGCTGCGGCACCTGGACGGCGACGAGGAGTTGCCGCAACGCATCGAGCTGGGTACGGAGCTCGTGGTCCGCGGATCAACGGCGGCGCCCGCGAAGCGCTGACCCCGGCTCCGGCACTGGCTAGGCTGGGGCCATGGACTATGTGCTTCGCCAGGCCACCCCGGATGACGCCGAGAACGTGGTGCTGATGCATACCGCCGCGCACGAGGAAAGCTACGGGCACCTGCTGTCGCCCGGCTTCTTCGCGGAACGGCGGCGGTCCGTCCCGGAACGCGTGGCCCGCCGTCGGCCGTATCTTGACGTTCGGCACCCGCGGATCGTTGCCGAGGACGCCAACGGCGAGATTGTCGGCCTGGCCGATGCCGGGCCTGCGCGCCATGAGGACGCGCCGTTTCCCCTGGAGCTCTACTCCATCTTCGTCCTGGCCAGGGCGCAGGGGACAGGGTTGGGAACAGCGTTGCTGGCCGCCGCCCTCGGCGACGCTCCGGCATACCTGTGGGTGCTTGAGGACAACATGAAGGCGCAGGCTTTTTACCGCCGCCAGGGATTTACGTTCGACGGCGGACGCGGCCACCTTCCGCCCGAGTGGGAGGGCGTGCCGGAGCTTCGGATGGTCCGGGACCGGCGAGTGGATTCCTAGCCCGCAGGCTCTGTCACCAGCAGGTCTCCCACCTCGCAGTCCAGCGCGGTGCAGACTGCGGAGAGGGTGGAAAACCTGATGGCCTTGGCGCGGTCATTCTTCAGGACCGAGAGATTCACCAGGCTGACGCCCACCCGTTTGCTGAGCTCGGTCAGCGTCATGCCGCGCTGCTCCAGCAATTCATCAAGCCTGCAGTGAATGCCTGTGGTTTCCTCCGCGGGCATCAGACCAGGCCCTCGGTGTCTTCCTGCAGCCGGCCGCCGAACTGGAAGACGCCCGCGATGAGGATCAGCGCGATTCCGGCCACGACCGGCAGGAGGCTGATGTCGCCTTCGAAGATGACGCTGCCGGGGGCGCTGTCTGAGTTCAGCCCGATAGCATCCGCCAGCCGGGTCCGGGCCAGCTGGTCCAGCACCTGGCCTGCCGTGCCGGCCAGTGCCAGGGCCGCCCCGCAGGCGCCAATGATCCACACCGACCCCCGGGTGAACAGCGTGTCACCCCGCAGCCGGAACGCCAGCAGGAACAGCAGGGCCAGCACGGCAAGGACGCCAACCTGGGTCAGGGCGGCTGCCCACGCCAATTGCCCGGCCTCGGCGCCGGGAAGGGCCGGGATGGTGGCGTCGACGGCGGAAAAGCGCGCCTCGGCGCCAAGGTCCAGGCCAGCCACTTTCTGGGTTGGATCAACGGGCAGCGTCAGCGTGACGGGTCCGGAAAAGATGTCCACGATGCCGATGACGGACATAACGCTTGAGCCGGCGGCGATCACGGCCGATCCGACCATCAACACCAGGGCATCCGTCCGGGACACCACCTCGCGCTTCCTGCTCTCCGACGGACGTCCGGTGCGCTTGGCCAGCTTCATGTTTCCCCCACAAGTTATCGAATGTCGTTAATAACGATATTCGATAACCTAGTGCGGTTGTCGGCCTTCGGTCAAGCGTCCGCGGGCGTTGGCGCCTAGGCTAGGTGCGCGTCCCTGACGGCGGGCGGAGTCGCCCCCTGGAGCACCCAGCGGTTGCCGTCCGGATCTGCGAAGTGCGCAAACAGCACGCCGCCCATGTCCTGGACCTCGCTGATGTCCGCCCCGCGGTCCACCAGCTCGGCGCGAAGGGCGGGGAGGTCCGGCGCGACCAGCTGCAGTCCTTCCAGGCTGCCCGGCGCCATCGCGGTCATTCCTGTGCCGATGACTACTGACGTGGGCGAGCCCGGGGGAGTCAGCTGCACCACCCGCATCCCCGGGAAGTGCTCCACATCGTGGTCCAGCACAAAGCCCAGCTTTTCGGTGTAGAACTCTTTGGCCCGGTCGACGTCGGACACGGGAACCTGGACAACTTCAAGGCGCATTTCCATGCGCGCCACTCTACCTTTGTGGCAGTGCTTTCGCGGGGGAATTTCCGGATGGCGAGGCCCGGTAATTTGCAAATGTTAAGGCTGCCCATTCAAGTGCGACGGACTTTCCTCAAGATCGAATCAAGGCTGGCGCAATGTTGCCCGAGCATTGGCTGACAGGCCGGAATTCGTCCCGCCCTCAGAATAGGCTCAGCGACGACGAGTTTGCCGGGCTTAGCAGCAGGCCGGGCAAGTGCGGGGCCGCAAATTATTTGGGCCCTCACAAATGGGGGAAAATGTCCGAGTATCCGACCCTTCTGGGGTCATTTCCGTCTGCGCCGGCACCGAAGCCGCCGCAGAAACCGCGTGCATCAACATTCATCGTTGGCGCCATTACCGCATTGTTTATGTTGCTTGGCGCTTTAAGTGGCGGCGTTGGCGGTGCGCTGATCTTCCTGGCCATTTCCGTGGCACTGACAGGCCTTTACGTCCTGGTCACCGGTCGGCGCTCTTGGGCCTGGCTGCCTGCACGACGCAAGGCCGGCGCCGTCGCGCTTGGCACGGCATTTGCCCTTATGGTTGCCGGTGGTCTCGCCTTGCCGCGTTCCACCTCCGCGGACCTTGAGGCGGCCGCGGCGGCGGGCACGGCGAAGGAAGCGCCCTCAACGGCGAGCGCCGCACCTTCGGCGGCAGCGTCGCCGTCGTCCGTCCCCACTCCGTCGGCTACGGAGCAGGCCAGCGGCGAGCCCCTCGACCCGGACACGGCTTACGCCTTGGCGTCCGGGGTTACGGCCGCGGCGCCGAACGCCCAGCCGGCTTACGCCACCAAGGCACTCGATCTGCTGGCCATGCTCCCCATCAAGGGCCGCGCGCCGAAAACGGGATACGACCGCGCGCTGTTCGGGCAGGCATGGGCGGACGTGGACCGCAACGGCTGCGATACCCGGAACGACATCCTCAAGCGGGACCTGACCGGCGTCGCCTACGTCAACAGCGTCCCGTGCAAGGTGAAGTCCGGGACGCTGGCCGATCCCTACACGGGCTCGAACATCAACTTTGTCCGCGGCTCCACCACCAGTACCGCCGTCCAGATCGACCACGTGGTGGCGCTCAGCGATGCCTGGCAGAAAGGTGCCCAGCAGCTGAGCACCGAACAGCGCACGGCGTTCGCCAACGATCCACTGAACCTGCAGGCGACGGACGGTCCCACGAATATCAGGAAGAGCGACGGCGACGCGGCCACCTGGCTCCCGCCGAACAAGGGTTTCCGGTGCGAATACGTTGCCCGGCAGATTTCCGTGAAGGCTACCTACTCGCTGTGGGTGACCCAGGCCGAGCATGACGCAATGGCCCGGATCCTGGCGGACTGCACCGGGCAGCTGGCACCTACCGACCAGAAGGCACCTGTTGTGGCTGAAGCTGCGCCGGCTGCGCCAGCACCTGCGGCCGTGCAGCCTGCGCCCGTTGCAGCCGCTCCTGCTGCACCGGCTCCCGCACCCGCCCCGGCCCCGGTGGCCCCGGCTCCGGCGGCTCCTGTTCCTGCCGCACCCGCGCCAGTTGTACCTGCCCCGGCTGCTGCCTACTACCCGAACTGTGCTGCCGCGCGGGCTGCCGGAGCTGCACCGCTGTACGCCGGCCAGGCCGGTTACCGCTCAGCCTTGGACCGCGACTCTGATGGCATCGCCTGCGAATAGTCCCATATCGTTTCCCGGCTTCTGACTTCATCCGCATCACCAACACATTGCATTCCTAGGGGGAATCATGAACAACCTGTACGCCGCTGCCCGCCCGAACGCGGGACAGCTGAAGAAATCGCTGGCCATGGCCGTGCTGGCAGGGCTCCTGCTGACAGGCTGCGGCGGCGGCAAGCAGGCGGCAGTGGAGCCGGCCTCGGCTGCCACTCCTGCCGCGAGCGCAACGGCCGAAGCCGCCCTCGCCGTCCCGGGCGTGGTGGGTATGACTCTGGACAAGGCCAAGAAGCAGCTTGAGGACCTCGGGTTCAAGGTCGAGGCCGTGGACAGCGTCGACGGCAAAAAGATCATGGTGGAGAAGAACTGGCAGGTGCTGACCCAGGACCCGGCCAGCGGCGCCAAGGCGGCAAAGGGTTCCACGGTCCGTCTTGGGGTGAAGTCCCTCGAGAAGATCGCGGAGGAAAAGGCTGCAGCCGAAAAGGCAGCCGCAGATAAGGCTGCTGCCGAAGCTGCCGCGGCCGCGAAGGCTGCTGCTGAGAAAGCCGCCGCCGACCAGGCAGCCCAGGCAGCTGCTGCGCAGGCCGCAGCTGATCAGGCTGCGCGTGACAAGGCGGCTGCGGACCAGGCCGCCGCACAACAGGCTGCGGCGCAGGCTGCCCAGCAGGCGCAGAAAGCACCAGCGCCTGTCGCACCGGCGCCCGCTGCCCCCGCAGCCCCGAACTACGGGGGCGCCATCATCTGTAAGGACGGTTACGTCTGGCCAAGCGCCACCCGCCAAGGTGCCTGCAGCCGGCACGGCGGCATCGCAAAGTAGCCAACCAACTTCCGACCGCGACGGCATCGGCTGCGACAAGTAGCCCTATGTAGCCGCCTCCGTGGCTGGTTGCATCGCCCACGTGCGGGCGGTGCAACCGGCAACGTGCGGAGATTCGCTTTCCGCAGTCACATTCGGTTCCGTGCTGCGAACCGGTGCCGGACGCTGACCGGCGCGCTAGTCTGGCTTCACCACGCGGCATCGCGTGACCTGGGAGCAGCGGGCAGGGTTGTAATGAGCTGACCGGACCCGCCCGCGAGCCGAGGAAGCTGATGCACCAGGACCAGGACACCGCCCGCCCCGAAGCGCTGCGATGGTAGCGCCCGTGGCCCCGCCGCAGCCGCGTCGGAAGAAAGTTCGCCACCCCCGCCTCTCAGTGGGGGAGCGGGTCCACTTTGCCGAAGGGACCACCACCGGCACGGGCACCGTGGACGCAGTCACCTCCGATTACGCGATCGTCTGGGTGTGGACGGACGAGGGCCAGGGGCGCCGGATGTTCCTGCAGGGCTACGGCAGCATCGTTTCCCCCGAGGCGAAAGTCACGGACACGTACGACGCCGGCGCCTGAGCAGGTGCCGGCGGCACCGGCGCCTCAGCGCTCGGGCGTGTCCTTCTCCGGAAAGAAGCGCTGGGCTCCGGCGGCTGCGTCCCGCAACGCCCCGCCGTCGAGCATCACGGATGTTTCCGCCAGATCGAACTGGGTCCACTGCGCCACCAGCCGGAGGTCGCCCACCGGAGGCAACGGCCACAACCACAGCGTGCCTGAACCGGAAAGTTCGTCGTCACCACCGCTGCCTCCTCCGCCGTAGAGTGCGAGGACAGGCGGCTCCGGTTCCACGGCGGGTTCCATGAACCCCGGAATGGGCTGGTGCGCGGTACTCGCCTTCGAGCCGTCCGCTAATTCCACTCCGAACATAAGGTTGTTCTGTTGGCCGCCGTGGCGGTGGCCCATCCCGGATTGGAAGAAGGCGTGGTGCAGGTCTGACCAGGCGTCCTCATCCTGCCCGCCGCGGCGGAAGAGCCAGCCCACGTTGAACAGGCACCCCGTGGAATAGACGTCGGCGCTTTTGAGTGTCAGCGCCACAGTTGGCGTCAAGTACAGGAACCGTCCCAGATTTACGGCCACCGGCAGTTCGTGGGCCGGTGCGCCAGCCCACGGCGGCGGAATGTAGCGCGTTGCCCTCGGCTGGGCCGGGCGGGGAGGAACGGGAAAGTCCTGGAAGAAAGTCACTGTGCTCCTGGGGTTCCGCTGGCTGCGACTGACCAGCGGAACAGCGGCACGCCACTGTGGATCCCCCAATCCGTCCTGATCCGGCCAGTCTAGCTCCGCGGACCGGCCTTGATGTGCGGCGCATCACACGGAATGATGGCGCGCATGGCTACCTTCACCGGATCCGATGACCTGAGCGGTGCCGAATTCTCCGACGTCAGCCTCCGCGGGGCGCGGTTCGTCCGGAGCAGCCTGTCCGGCGTCCTGATGCGCGGCGTGGAGATTGACGGCGCGGACATCGACTCACCCTGGCTGCTGGAAGACGACGGGTCCCTGTATGTGAACGGCGTGGACGTGGCTCCGCTGATCGATGCCGAGCTCAACCGGCGCTTCCCGGGCAGGGAGCTTCGGCACGCCGCAGATCCTGCCGGCCTCCGCGACGCCTGGGACCGGCTGCAGGAGACGTGGGATGCCACCATCCAGCGGGCGGCCCGGATGCCGCCCGGTACCGAGGACGTATCGGTCGACGGCGAGTGGTCCTTCGCGCAGACGCTGCGGCATCTGGTGATGGCAACGGACAAGTGGCTGCGCGGGCCAGTCCTCGGCATCGACAAGCCGTACCACCCGGCCGGCGAACCGAACGCCGAGTACGAGACGGACGGACTGGACATGTCCGTCTTCCAGAAAACCAAGCCCAGCTACGACAAAGTGCTCGAGATCCGGGCGGGGCGCGTGGCCATGGTGCGGGACTTCATCGCCGGTACCACCGCAGAGGAGCTTCAGGCGACCCACCCGGCACCGGACGAACCACGCTTCACCGTCACCACGCTCGACTGCCTCCACGTCATCCTCCACGAGGAATGGGAACACCACAGATTCGCGGTCCGAGACCTGGACGCGATCGAAGCGAAGGCACTGCACGCGGTGGAACAGCGCGGTTGAACAGCAGGCCTGAGCACTGGAACTCAGCGCACCAGCCTCCGCGCCCCGGTTTACGCCTGGTGCTCTCCTTTGGCTGCGGGCTGGCGCCGGGAGACGAGCACAGGGCCTTTGGCGTGGTGGAGGATGGCATGCGCGGTGGAACCGATGCTGCCTTTGACCACCCCATGCCCTTTGGTCCCGACGACGGTCAGGCGGGCTCCCTCGGCAGCGTGCAGGACGGCGCGGGGTACCGAAGTGTCGGTGAGCAGTTGCTCTTCGACGGTGAGTCCCGGGGCTAGTTCCCGGGCCCTCGCGACGGCGGCGTCGAGGAGTGCCTCCGCTGCGGCACCGGGGTCCACGGGGTCGCGGACCAACCGATAGCCGGCGGGCACCGTCCGGACATGGGTGACAATCAGCCGGGTTCCCGCAGCAGTGGCCGCGGTGCAGGCATCCTCGAGTGCAGCCGGCGAACCCGAGTCATCAACGGCCACCAGCACGGGGCCGTCAGGGGCACCGCCTTCCCGGATCACGGCGACGGGGCACGGCGCCGTCGCTGCCAGTTCCAGGCTTACGGAGCCGACCAGCAGCCCCATGAATCCTCCCAGCCCGCGGCTTCCCACCACCAGCAATTCCTGGTCCACCGCGATTTTGGGAAGCTGCACGGCAGGGCTGCCGGACACCAGGCTGGTCCGGACGTCGACGCCGGGGGAGGCCTGCTTCGCGTGCCCAACGCCCTCTTCGAGTGCGATTTCCGCAGCCCGCTGCAAACCGCTGTCCGCGATGCCGGGGACCGGGCCAAGGTTCTTCGTCAGCAATGGCCAGAGCGTGCAGTGCACCAGGTGCAGCTGGACGTTGCGCAGTGACGCCTGTTGCGCCGCCCAGCGCACCGCCCTTGCCGCCGGTTCCGATCCGTCATAGCCCACCACGATGGCTTTGGATTCCACAATGCCCCCATTCCCAGGTGCCGGCCGCCACATCGTCGTGGAGTGCCGGGGTCGTTTTCCTTATGCCGATCCTAGGGCAGGCCGAGCCGGGGCACAGTGCCAATGTCCCCTAGAGCAGACCGCACCTCCGGAGACAGGATCTACAGGGACCGGACCAGCGACCGTCCCACGGTCAGGCCGGTGAAGAGGCAGCCGCCCAGGAACGTCCCCTCCAACGCGTTGTAGCCGTGGGCGCCGCCGCCGCCGAACCCGGCCGCTTCCCCTGCGGCATAGAGGCCCGGAACAGGGGAGCCGTCCTGCCCGAGGGCCTGGCCGGCGAGGTTGGTCTGGATTCCGCCGAGGCTTTTGCGGGTGACCACGTGCAGGCGGACAGCGATGAGTGGGCCCGCGGCAGGATCGAGGATCCGGTGCGGCTTGACGGTGCGGAAGAGCCGGTCGCCCAGGAAGCGGCGGCTGTTGCGGATGCCCGCTACCTGCGTGTCCTTGGAGTAGGGGTTCCGCACTTCGGCGTCGCGTTCTTCGATTTGCCGCCGGAGGCGCCCATGGTCCAGCAACGCCTCGGCAGTGAGCCCGTTCATGCCACGGACCAGGTCCGCCAGGTTGCGAGCAACCACAAAATCGGCGCCGTGCTCCTTGAAGGCCTCGATGGGGCCCGGGGCGCCTTTGCCCAGGCGGCTGCGCAGCAGGAGTTTGACGTCACGGCCCGTGAGGTCGGGGTTCTGTTCCGACCCGGAGAGGGCGAACTCCTTTTCGATGATCCGCTGGTTGAGGATGAACCAGGAATGGCTGTGCTGCTGGATGTCCGGGGTGGTCCGCAACAAACGGAGGGTGCCAAGCGTGTCGTAGCCGGGGAGGCCCGGCGCGGGCAGTCGGCGGCCCAACGCATCGAACCAGAGCGACGACGGCCCGGGCAGGATCCGGATGGCATGGTCCGGCCAGATGGGGTTCCAGTTCTGGATGCCCTCGGTGTAGTGCCACATGCGGTCGCGGTTGACCAGCCGCACCCCGGACCCGTCGGCGATGTCCAGCATGCGCCCGTCCACGTGTGCCGGCACTCCGGTCACCATTTTCTCCGGCGGCGTTCCCAGCCGTTCCGGCCACCAGCGCCGCACCAGGCTGTGGTTGCCGCCAATGCCGCCGCTGGCGATCACCACCGCTTGGGCCCGAAGTTCGAATTCGCCCACAACGTCCCTCTTGGACGAAACGCCCCGCGGCGAAGAATCAGGTGCCAGGACCGAGCCGCGCACCCCGGTGACCGCGCCGCCGTCGTACGTTAAACCGTCCACCCGGTGACGGAAATGGAACCGGACGCTCCCCGCAGACGCCGCCGCCCGCGCCTTGTCCGCGAACGGTTCGGAGACGCCTGTACCGGTGCCCCACGGGACGTGGAAGCGGGGCACCGAGTTGCCGTGCCCGCCCGCCCGGCCGTCTCCGCGCTCGGCCCAGCCCACCAGCGGCGTGAACCGGATGCCCTGCTGGTGCAGCCAGGAACGCTTCTCGCCCGCGGCGAACTCGACGTAGGCGCGGCCCCACGGCTGCGCCCACTCGTCCTCGGCGAGCGGCCCGGCCAGCCGGTCCCACTGCGCCGAGCCCTGCCAGTCCTGCCAGGCCAGGTCGAAGGAGTCCCGGACGCCCAGGCGGCGCTGCATGGGGGTGTCCACCAGGAATAGGCCGCCGAGTGACCAGAAAGCCTGGCCGCCCAGGTTCGCCGCGTTCTCCTGGTCCACCATCGCCACCCGCTTGCCGGCCCGCACCAGCTCGTTGGCCGCCACCAGCCCTGCCAGCCCGCCGCCGATGATGATGACGTCAGCGTCCATCCGAATATCCGCCCTGGTTGAGGTAAGTGAGAGTCCAGCATCAACCTACAGCAGCGGCGGGATAGGGTCATGGACATGTTTGAACTGGTCTCCCCGAATGTTTCCTTCTACCGCTCCTTCCTGGAGTCGCACCGCGAATGGGCCGGAGCCCACCAGGACGGCGCCGGGCTGTTCGCGGGGGATGACGTCAGCAGCCAGGAGGGGTTTGAGGCCTGGGTGAACAAGCTGGCGACTGCCGAACAGGCGGACGGGACGGGCGGCATTGTTCCGTGCACCTATTGGTGGATCACCAAGGGTTCCCGGTACGTGGGGTCCATCGCTTTCCGCCACTACCTCACACCGGCGCTCCTGAACTCGGGCGGGCACATCGGTTACGGCGTCCGGCCGGCGGACCGCGGCCAGGGTGCTGCCTCCTGGGCGCTGCGCAAAATCTGCACCCGGCTGGCTGAATGGGGCGAACCGGACCGCGTCCTGCTGACCTGCGACGACGGCAACGCTGCCTCGGCCCGGACCATCGAGCGGTGCGGGGGCGAACTGGAGGACGTCCGGCCGGATGACGACGGCGGGCACTTCCGGCGGTACTGGATCGACTTGGCCCGCGGAGCCTAGGAAGCCGGCGCGCTCCCAGCTAGTGCCAGGCCGTGGGAGGGCCGCTCACCGTGAATCTCCCACCACTCACCGCAGGAATCCTACGTTTACTGATCATTTGGCGCAGGATTGCCGGAGGCGTGTTGAGGTGCCCAAAGGTCCGACGGTAGGGCCATGAGCCTCTGGACTGCCGGACACTGACGTCTATCGAGCAGGGGAATCAGCCATGGGCTTCCTGGACCGTGAAAGAACCATCGCGCCGGCGGGTTTCAACCGCTGGCTGGTACCGCCGGCGGCGCTCGCCGTCCACCTCTGCATCGGCCAGGCGTACGCCACCAGCGTGTACAAGACGGCGCTGGTCAAGCATTTCGGCGCCAGCCTCACCGAGATCGGCCTGATCTTCTCCATCGCCATCGTGATGCTGGGCCTGTCCGCCGCGATCATGGGTACGTGGGTGGACCGGAACGGCCCGCGGAAGGCGATGTTCACCTCGTCCATGTTCTGGGTGGGCGGCTTCCTCATCGGCTCGCTGGGCATCTTCACGCACCAGCTGTGGCTCGTCTACCTGGGGTACGGCGTGGTGGGCGGCATCGGGTTGGGCATCGGCTACATCTCGCCGGTGTCCACGCTGATCAAGTGGTTCCCGGACAGGCCCGGCCTGGCCACCGGCATGGCCATCATGGGCTTCGGCGGCGGCGCCCTCATCGCCAGCCCGGTGTCCACCGCGTTGCTCAAGGCGTACGATCCCAACTCCGGCGCGCAGGGCTCGGTGGCCAGCGGCGATGCCGTGGGCAAGCTCTTCCTGACCCTCGCCGTCGTCTATCTCGTGTACATGCTGTTCGGCGCCTTCACCATCAAGGTCCCCGCGGACGGCTGGCGGCCCGCCGGGTTCGACCCCGCCAAGGTCAAGGCCGCCAAGCTGGTCACCACCGAGAATGTCTCCGCCAAGAACGCCGTGAAAACCCCGCAGTTCTGGCTGGTGTGGGTGGCCCTGTTCTGCAACGTCACGGCCGGCATCGGAATCCTTGAGCAGGCAGCGCCCATGATTCAGGACTTCTTCAGGGGGCCCGACGGCGCGTCCCTGGTCAGTGCCGCCGTCGCCGCAGGCTTCGTGGGGCTGCTGTCCATCGGAAACATGACCGGCCGGTTCGCCTGGAGTGCCACCTCGGACATCACCGGCCGCAAGCGCATCTACATGCTGTACCTGGGCGTCGGGGCCGTGCTGTACACGGTGCTGGCGCTGGCCGGATCCAGCACCACCATCCTGTATGTGGCGCTGGCGTTCCTCATCATCTCGTTCTACGGCGGCGGTTTCGCCACCGTCCCCGCCTACCTGCGCGACCTCTTCGGCACCTTCCAGGTGGGCGCCATCCACGGCCGGCTGCTGACCGCCTGGTCCGCTGCCGGCGTCGCGGGCCCGTTGATCGTCAACGCGTTCCTCGACGCCCAGGGCAAGCCGGGCCAGCTGACCGCGGCGTCCTACCAGCCCGCGCTGCTCACCATGGTGGCGCTGCTGGTGGTCGGATTTGTGGCGAACCTGCTGGTCAAACCCGTCAGCGCCCGATTCCACGAACCCCGCCCGGACCGGGGCCGCCCGCACCAACCCGCCATGGAGGCCTGAGATGAGCAACGTCCCCAACAACAATCCCTCGGCGCCGGACACCAACGCCGTCAACACCGCCACCGGGAAGCTCGCCTTGGGCTGGGCCCTGGTGGGTGTGCCGCTGGCCTACGGCGTCTACGAAACCCTCACGCGGGTTGCGGCCCTGTTCGGCTGAGCCTTCCGCGCCCGACGGCGGCCCGCGCCTTTGTCAGGCACAGCCTGCTTTTAGGGCACCAACGACGGCGGGGCCTTGGGTTTCCGGGGTTTGGTCGCCGCCGCCGGGCTGAAAGCGTGCTGTGCGTGACGCGGGATCAAGCGCTTACGACGCCGGCTCCGCAACAGGAGCCGCCGCCGCATCCTGCCGGGTCACCGCATTCCAACCCACCACGGCCACGAAGAGTGTGATCAGGGCGGTCATCAGTACTCCGAGGCCGATGTGGATCTGCAGCAGCACGGTGCCAAGCGCGGCCCCGGCCATAATGAGCCCCACCGCTGCGAGCCGGCGGCCCCAGAACGGATGGGTGCCGGCGCCCAGGCGCGAATCGGCGGCCAGCCCTGTGATGGTGGAGGTCACCACCACGGTGGAGACATCCTTGACGTTGAGGTGGCGGGCGGTGGCGGCCTGGACGCCCATCGCGACGGCCAGGGCACCGGTGATCGCCACGGTCAGGGGCTCGTTGTTGCGCGGTGTCACACCGCTGAGCAGGGCTATGGCCACGGCGGCCATCACGGCGCCCACGCCCGCCAGCAGCCCGGTGGTGCGGTGCGTCCAGCCGGACTTGATGATGCGCAGGGTCCGCCCGGACACCAGGGCGCCGGACATGAATCCTGCCAGCGCCACGATCGGACCCAGGACCGGCAGGTTGTCGCCGCCCATCAGCGCCATGCCCAGGATCACCACGTTGCCGGTCATATTCGCAGTGAAGACGCGGTCCAGGCCCAAATAGCCCACGGCATCGATCACCCCCGTGGAGAACGTCAGCATCAGCATGAGCACCAGGTGCAGCCGGGACGGGTCGGCGGGGAAGAAGCGTGCGGGCATGCGGTCGCCTTTCGCGGGTCCGGAAACGGGGGAGGTTTCCAGTATGCGCCCGTGTCACGCAGAGCACGCTTTTAGATGACGCACGACGGCGGAGCCTTGGTATTTCCTGTGTCGGCCGCCGGCGGGAGGGCCAAAAGTATGCCGTGCGTGACGCCGGGCCCGGACGAAGGTGCGCGGAAGCGAAGACGGGCTCAGGCAGCCCGCTCCGCCAGCCGCCGTCGTAATGTCACCGAGGTCAGCCAGGTGACGAGGCTGCAGGCCGCGGCACCCCAGAGGATGTCCGTTACGGCCACCAATGCCGTGAAGTCCTTGAGGACGGCGAGTCCGGTGAGGGCCCAGGTGGCGTAGGTGAAGAACCCGAACAGCGCCGCCCCGGTGACCCGCTGCCGGATGGTCGCTTCAGGGCTGTTGGGCCGGACCCCGAAGTGGACCATCCCGGCCACGAAGATGACGTAGAACAGGACGGCAGCCACGAAATTGGTTTTGGCCGCGAGGATGCCCCCGATGGCCGACTGGTACAGCGGATTCGCCACTCCCAGGATCCACACCACGTCCAGCACCGCGAAGATGAGGGCTGCGACGATGTAGGCGGTCAGCCAGTTTTTGGTGCGGTGGCTCATGCTGGACTCCTATGGTGGGGGAAGGCTGCACTGGCAGTTCGGTGCCGCTGCGGTGTGCGGACGGGTCCACCCATACAACTCCCTTCCGGCTCCGAAGACTAAGTGGGCGGGCAGACCGCGCCGCGCAGCAGCGTGCGGCAGGCCAGGGGAAAGGACTTTGTGGCAATGAAGGACAAGAGCCGTAAGGCGCTCATCAGTGTTGGGCTCGCGGTGGTGGCCGCAGTGCTGATCGCGTGGGCAGGCAGCCAGGGCGGGTCCGCCATCGGTGGTTTCCCCGTGTTCGCGCTGGGTGTGGCGGCCGCGATGCTGATCCAGTGGCTGGTGTTCATCCCGTCCTTCGCAAAGCAGACCGAGAAGTTCTACGACCTCACCGGCGCACTGACCTACATCTCCATCACGGTGTTCCTGGTGCTGGCCAGCCCGGGAATCGACGCCCGCGGCATGCTGCTGGCGGCGATGGTGGTGCTCTGGGCCCTCCGGTTGGGCGGGTTCCTTTTCCTGCGTGTCATGAAGCATGGCAAGGACGACCGCTTCGACGAACTGAAGCCCGATTTCGCCCGCTACCTCAACACATGGACCCTGCAGGGCCTGTGGGTGGTGCTGACCGCGGCTTTGGCCTGGGTGGCCATCACCTCGGACAAGAAGGTGGGCCTGGACGGATTCTTCTGGGTTGGCCTGGCCGTGTGGATCCTGGGCATCACCGTGGAAATCATCGCCGACGTGCAGAAGACCCGGTTCAAGAACAACCCCGCCAACCAGGGCCGCTTTATCTCCACGGGCCTCTGGTCAAGGAGCCGGCACCCCAACTACTTCGGCGAAATCACGCTGTGGGTGGGCGTCGCCATCATCGCCCTGCCCGTGCTCCAGGGCTGGCAGTGGGCAGCTCTCGTCTCGCCCGTGTTCGTCACCCTGCTGCTCACCAAGGGCAGCGGCGTCCCGCCCCTTGAAGAGAAGGCGGACAGGAAGTGGGGCGGCCAGCCGGACTACGAGGAGTACAAGAAGAGCACCCCCGTGCTGGTGCCCAAACTGACGTAGGCGGTTCCGCCGCAGGGGAGCGGACGACGGCGGCGCTTGAGCGGGTGCCGCCGCGCATGAGTTAGAATTGACGCATCAAGGGGAGTACTCCCGTCTGTGATAGGCCCGTCAATACGGATGCAGCGAAGCATCCCGGGCCATCGGCTCCGGCTCAGCCGGGCGGAGGAGACCTTGGCGTATCTGTCAGCGCCAACCAGCTTGGAGTACCCAAATGCAGGTAACACCACTGATCTGGATCATCACCCTTGCTGTGACCGTCCTGTTCTTCGTTTACGAATTCTTCGCGCATGTGCGCAAACCCCATGAACCGTCCATCGGTGAATCGGCGCGCTGGTCCGCGTTCTACATCGGACTGGCGCTGCTGTTCGGCGTGGGTATCGGCATGGTCTCCGGCTGGAACTTCGGCGGTGAATACTTCGCCGGCTACCTCACCGAGAAGGCCCTCTCGATCGACAACCTGTTCGTCTTCCTCATCGTGATGAGCGGGTTCGCTGTCCCCAAGAAGTACCAGCAGAAGGTGCTGATGATCGGCATCGTCATTGCGCTGATCCTGCGCGGTGGCTTCATCGCTATCGGCGCAGGCCTCATCGAGAACTTCTCCTGGATCTTCTACATCTTCGGCGCGCTGCTGCTGTTCCTGGCCTACAAGCAGGCGTTTGGCAGCCACGAGTCCAACCCGGCCGACGGCAAGTTCATGCAGCTGGTGCGCCGCGTCCTGCCCGTCACGGACGAGTACCACGGGGACAAGCTCACCGTGAAGAAGGGCGGCACCCGCTTCTTCACCCCCATGATGCTGACCATCATTGCCATCGGTTTCGTGGACCTGATCTTCGCCGTTGACTCCATCCCCGCCATTTACGGGCTGACCAACGAGGCGTACATCGTCTTCACCGCCAACGCCTTCGCCCTGATGGGCCTGCGCCAGCTGTTCTTCCTGATCGGCGGGCTGCTGGAACGCCTGGTGTATCTGGCCCAGGGCCTGGCGGTCATCC
Organism: Pseudarthrobacter sp. 10T415; assembly: GCF_056394175.1. Classification (NCBI taxonomy): domain Bacteria; kingdom Bacillati; phylum Actinomycetota; class Actinomycetes; order Micrococcales; family Micrococcaceae; genus Pseudarthrobacter; species Pseudarthrobacter sp. 10T415. The sequence goes on from NZ_JBFTHJ010000019.1 coordinate 73,856, forward strand.
TCGCGTTCATTGGTGTGAAGCTGGTCTTCCACGCACTGCATGTCAACGAGCTGTCCTTCATCAACGGTGGCCAGCCGCTCCTGTGGGTCCCCGAGATTCCCATCTGGTTCTCGCTGGTGTTCATCGGCGCCACCATTGCTGTGGCCACGGTGGCCAGCCTGATGAAGACCCGCGGCGATGGCGACAAGAACGACCGTCACACCGTGGAGGGTGGCCTGGTGGCCACTGCCTCCAACGATCAGCAGGAGACGGATCAGCAGTCCGACGACGACCTGAGTTCCAGCGCCCGGGCACCCAAGTAAACGGTGTGACCCACCGCATACAGGCTGGTTTCGTCCGTTGGGGCTGCTTGTAGGTGGTGACGGCCCCCGAAATCCGCGCGGTTGTGCGGGTTTTGGGGGCCTTCCCTGTGGTTGGAGGGCTGGTTTGCGGTGGCGCTGGTGGGCGTGTATTGTTTTCTAAGTCGCCGCGGGGGAGACAGTGAAGAACTGATCACCGGGCGGCCAAAAACCCCAAATCAACGCCAGATTCTGGTTGCTCTTCTAGGGCGCTGGAAATTGGTTGGGGCGGTCATTGTGCGCTTTGTTTCGCTGGAAAGCGGATTTGCGAAGTGGTGGGTGATCGGGTAAGTTTGGAAAGTTGCTCCGGAGCGATCCTGAACCTTGAGGGTTTGGGTGGTGCCGGGTGTGTCTGTTGTTTGAGAACTCAATAGTGTGCCA